>JASHSF010000194.1 GCA_030036955.1 Nitrososphaerales archaeon | reverse complement strand
CAGGAGGAGCGAGGCCGCAAATTGGCAGTCCAGTGTCCGGTAGTAACCGCCCCGTAATAGGTCAACCTAGACCATCAACACCAGTTCAGAACCCTCCCCCACAAACCCCTGCAAGCGCTCCACGACCGCAAAGTCAGCCGCCTGCTGCAGTCGCGGGCTCGCGACCCAGGATTGGAACGACCATAGGTACTCCCGTTGGTCAAAGTTCTCAGCCCGCAAGTGTCCCCGAGGGTCAACCACAACCGGCTGATCAGGCTCAAGCTGCGCAAGTGCAGCAAACGCCAGTGAAAAGACCTACCATTGGAACGCCCATCGCGGGTCGTCCGAGAATTGGAACTCCCATTGGTGCAGCTAAGGAAGAATCTTCAAACGATCAAAACAAGAGTTCAGAAGATGGGAGTTCAAGCTGAAACAGGACTCTCTCCGGTTCGAACCAAATTTTCGTAATAATTGCAGTATGCTTTTACCCTGCATATCCCGCAGCGCGGGACTATTGGCTTGCAGACTGTCTGGCCAAAACTCACAAACAACTCGTTTACAGCGAGCCAATATTTTTCTTCATAGATTCTTGAGAGCTCCTGTTCGGTTTCCTCGGGAGTACGTGTGCTTACGAGACCAATTCTGTTGGATATCCTGTGTACATGAACGTCTACTGGTATAGCCGGAGTATTGTACGCATACACCAGAACACAGTTTGCAGTTTTTCGTCCCACTCCGGGGAGCTCCAAGAGTTCGTCCATTTTGCTAGGAGTCTTGCCGCCGTAATCTTTCTCTATGATTTTTGCAACGCTAATGATCCTTTTAGCCTTCACTTGGTAAAAACTAACCGGATAAATTAGCTTCGAGATCCTGGAAGATCTCGCTCCTGATAGCGACTTCGAATCTGGAAAGAATTCGAAGAGGCGAGCCGACGCCGCTTCCGTTACTGGATCTCTAGTTCGCGCCGAAAGCATCGTCGAGATGAGTACCTTGAAAGGAGTCGAATCTCGCTCTGTGCTTACGTTTCGGAGCGCAGTATCATGTTCAATAGAATCTCCGATCAGCCCTAGTATTTTGGTCGCTTCTTTCTTTGTCTTCAGTCGAGCATGCAGTTTTACCGTCTTCGTGAGGTTACTCACTAGGCTTCACCTTTGCGCTCTTGGCTGGTTCTAGCTCCTGCGAATTTTCTTCAGAAAGTGACGCTCGAAATGTCATGACTGCAAAGAATGCTACTATCGTCCACAAAACTGCGATCTTTGTCGCGTATGCGAGGTTGTTCTTCACCGTATTCACGGGCCAGATATTGACCAACAAGTCTGGTGATATGCCGGGATTTGCAGCCATCTGAGCGCTCCACAGGGCGAAATTGAAGAATATTTCGTAGATGCCCATTCCGAGCAGTAAGACAGAGAGCAAGAGCAAGAGTACTCTCAACAGGCGAGGAGTATGGCGAGCGATGTAGCGCTCTGATAGTGCGCATAAGCAGAAAGAAAACACGATCGACGAAGCAAATAATATTGTGATGGGTTTCACATAGAATGGAAAAATGCTGGGTGGTGGAATCTCGAAAGGCTTCCCGTTTGGAAGATCCACGAGCTGCTCTCCGATAACGGAACCTTGGTGTAAAAAATAGTAAACCGCTATCGCAACAATAATGGCACCGGTTATTGCTGCAATTATTGTCAGTGCAATGGCCTCACTTTTGCTTCGGATGTTGTATGGCACGAGCCCCGAAAGAGAATTCGCCCCTCTGGGACTCGAGGGCCGCCACGGAAGAAAAGTGGCCAGAAAATCTTACCTTCGAAGTTCGTTCGAAGGCAAAATGAATAACTCTTTCGCATGCTTGATTCGGAAATAGATCTCTTGGCAACTCGTCGCTTGGGAAAAAAGTCCGGCCAAGGAATAGACCATCGCCTCAAAATATTTTAACCGCTCCGATCGAAGCCTAACCCGAGCCCAATGGCGCACTACTTCACTCCCGAGGAGGCAAACCGCGTTCTTCCGGAAGTAAGAAAGCTAGTTTCCCGGATTGTGAAGCTAAAAACCGAAATTGATCAGGTTACCGGAAAGCAGAGAAATCTGCTAGTTGACGAACTCGGCGTCCTGATCTCTAGACTCGAAGAATTGGGAGTGGAATTGAAGGATACCCAGAGCGGGCTCGCTGATTTTCCGGCTAAAAAGTTCGGGGAACCCGTGTATCTTTGCTGGAAGCTTGGCGAACCCGAAGTCATGTACTGGCACGAGATAACCGGAGGCTTCACGGCAAGAAAAGCCCTAAAGCCCGAGGCCCTAAAGCAAGTCTAGAGTTACACATCGGATGCGGGCCTTTTCTAGCTGTTTGCGAGCGTTTGGAAGTAGCTGTAAATTATCGCTTCCTGTTTCCTCTCGATTGAGCCGGGCCTTGCTGCCCTAACTCTCTGGATAGCTTCTCCTGGCTCAACGCCGTACCTCCTGCAAATGTATGCAGCGAGAACCGTTCCAGTTCGCCCCTTTCCGGCTAGACAGTGAACGTCGGTTTTATGGCGATTCGAGACTTGATTCATCATATAATCCACACAACCTCTCAGCTGCTCCAAGGTTGGGATTCCATGATTTTTGACGGGAACATTGAGGTACTGGATCCCCTCGACCCACCCCTTTTCAAGCGGTCCCTCGCGCACAGAGAGAATTGCTCCAATTCCTTTTTCATTCCGCATCCAATCTACCTCGCGCTTTGTGAGAGGCCCCGCCGAGCCTGCAACGTCATCGTCGATGAATGAAAAGTTCATCGGCTTGCCCATCAGGTGGCCGTAAATCCATCTCGGAATTATTGCAATCTCAAATGACATTCGAGCGATTTCTCCAAGGCTTTTATCTTATGGTGAACGAAGCTCCAGTGTTCAACTCTAAAAAGAAATAATTTAGTCAAATTCTGCCTATATGAGTTGCCGTTGAAGAAATGCTTATTCGAACAAAAACAAGACTGCGTGTTGAAAATACATGGTTGATTATGATTATGATGTTATCGTAGCTGGCGGAGGAATGGCCGGTTTAATTTCGGCAGCCGCCATCGCGTTTTATTCGAAGCAGCATGCGAGAGTTTTAGTTGTTGACCGAAACCCGCCAGCTGAACCAGGAAAGAAGACGATTAATGGTTGGACGTGCGGAGACGCGGTAAGCAAGAGGAGCCTAGATTACCTAGCAGATAACATCGGAATTCGCTATGGAACACCGGAACTAGAGCATCCGGTAGAAGGAGTTTTAGTATATTCCCCAGACCACCAGACAAAGGTGCTCTTCGAGGGCGAGGGCTATATTCTGAACAGGAAGCTCCTTCCGACAAGACAAGTAGACGACGCAGAAAAGCTCGGCGTCGAGTTCGTCTTTAACGTTGCATGCGACGAGCTCTATAAAGAGGATGGATTTATCCGCGGAGTGATCGGACGGAATCGTATTGATGGATCCCAATTCAAAAAGACAGCGAAAATGGTAATCGACGCAGCGGGTAACGCAACCACATTACGCCCCAATCTTCCAATAGAATCTAAAATCGAGAGAAACATTGATCGCGACGACCTCGAGAGCACTGGACGCTACATTTTTGATTTCGAGATTGCGACCGACGATC
>JASHSF010000193.1 GCA_030036955.1 Nitrososphaerales archaeon | reverse complement strand
TCAGTTCCAAAAATTATCCTGCCCCCTGACTTGTAGTAAGCGGAAAGTTGCTTTGCGCGCCCGCCCTCGAAGGCTTCGGCATCTTCCTTGCTCGCCCCCACCTTCGCCGCTTCGTACAGCCACAATTTTAGAGTTGGGATGAGGGATAATTTGTGCGAAAGCATTTCATTTACAAACTCTTGGCTCCACTCGCCCTCTTCCGACGCAGTGTGCGCGAGCACGTCGACGCCGGAATTCATGGCGACTTTGATTCCTTCGAAATTTGATGGGTGAGTGAAAACCAATTTTCCAGCTCGATGAGCTTCCTCAACCGCAGCCCTTGCCACTTCTACATTCATTGGTTTCACGGTTCGGCGCTCTACGAGGGAACCCGTGAACAGTTTGATTATGTCCGATCCGCCAGCAATACTTTGCCTGACCATCTCTCTCGCATCTGCGGGGTTACTCGGTTGTGGTATAAGTTTCCGTATTTCTGGAGGGAAATCGAGATAGAACGGGATACCGTCAACTGGGTAGAGCGGACTTCCAGCTGTGAAGATTCTTGGTCCGGGTACTTCGCCAGATTCTATTCTGGAACGTAGCGCCATTGTTTCACGAGGGTCAGAACCGGTATCGACTATGGTTGTAAATCCATATTGTGTAAATGAATCGCACAGCTCTTCAGTAAGCTCCTCTTTAGGAGCGTTCGTGAAACTTCCAAGTAAGTGGACATGGCTGTTTTGAAATCCGCTTGCGATTGTGAAACCTGTACAATCTATTTTCTCTGCATCACTTGGAACAGAGATGTGATTGATGCGACCGACCTTGATTATCTTTCCTTGATCAATCACCACAATTCCGTTTTGAATGGGGTCACTATTCGGAGTTGCGAAAACCCTTCCACCTGTTAGCGCCCTCACGATTTCGCCCCGCCGCCATCGACCCTTGTATCTTCCGAAATTCAGAATATTCTAAAAATCTCATTAGTTTCCTAGTGAAAAACAGGTATTATGAAAATTACCTGTAGTACTCGAGCATCTGACGCTGGAATGTCCGTTGACGAATTTGTAAAACTCTTGCATTAGCCCGAGCAGATTCGTGGGATAACTTCAGTTCGCAGGCGCGACGGTTTCCGGCTTTGGCCCAGCCTGTGCTTTGAAAGTGTAATTCTTTGTAGCGAGGCTGATTGCCAACGCAAGGATCATCAGCCCGATTCCCAAAATGAATATGTAATTGAAGCCAGTGGCATTACCGAAGTAAAGCCCTGTTGGTATGCCATGCACGACGAGCTCGCTTTGATACGTGGTGATTATGACCGTCGCTACAATTGGTCCGATAGCACCGCCCAGATTTCGTAGCATTGTATTCATTCCGAGTCCCACGGCTATTGTATCCCTTGGGAGAGAAATTGCGAGCATGTTTACTATTGGAACGATCAGCGCTATCACTCCGAAAAGTGCGACTACCATATCAAGCGTGACGTCGAGAGATGTTGCACGGTTGAAGAGAAAAAGCGCCAGTCCAAAAATCGTTAGCGTCGATCCCAATATGAGAACGGGCTTTGGCCCCGATCTCTGCGTGAGTCTCCCTACGACCAGCCCCCCGACGAGCATTCCGATCGTCGACGGTGCAAGCGTCAAACCGGACTGGATAATCGAAAGTCCGAGTCCGAATCCGCCCGTTGTTGGCTGTTGAGTGTAGTAGACGAGCCCGAAGAAGAGCAGGAACATCACCGCCCCTGAAATGATCCCGACTAGGTTTGAGATTAGAACGTTCCTGATTCTCAAGAGATGGAGCGCAATGAGCGGGTTAGTTCTTTTGTTCTCAAAGAAGAAAAAGAAAGTGAACAGTGCCGCGCCGGGTATCAAGAGGGCTACTTCTTCAAGCGCGAGCCACCCGAGCGTTGGGCCCTCGGTGGCATAGATGAGAAGAAGCGTGGTCCCTCCCATAAGTATCGCAGCGCCGAGATAATCAATTGATTTGTTCGCCGACTTCACTGGATCTCTTATGAGCATCTTTGCGGAGATGGCGAAGAGCACTAAACTAAGAATTAGGGCGGTATGGAACGCGTACTGCCAACCAAGATCCTCTACCACGTACGAGCCGATGACTAAGCCGAGCGCAGCTCCTATCGCGAAAGTTCCGCTTATTATTCCCTGCGCGGTCGCGACTCTTTCTCTTGGGAACACATCAGTAACAATTGCGAGGCCAAGGGGAATTATCGCAAACCCCACACCCTGTAGTGCACGTGCCGCAAGAAGAACGTAGATTGAAGGGGCAAACCCCGCGCTTCCGACGCCTGCCATGTAAAATACTAATGAAATCAAGAACAATCTCTTCTTGCCGTAGACGTCGCCCAGTTTGCCAAAAAGCGGCGACACAGCGCTGCCAACGATAAGATAAGCCGATGTGATCCAGGAAGCAATCGTGGGCGTAGTATGGAAATAATGCTGAATCGTCGGGACACCAGGGATAACCATCGTCTCGACGTAGTTGACGAGCAATCCAACTCCGGTGAGAATCAGTAGAGTTCTCGTTGCATCACTCGTACCCTTCCTTACGGGAGGATTGATGCTACCGCTAGAAGTAGCAGTAGTTGTTTCGCGGTCCAAGGAAATGGGACTCCTAGGTTTAAGGTAACGGCGGTACTAGCACATATATACAAATAGCATCTCCTTTAATGGACTTTTTCGAAAACCGCAACCCTCGTTGAATTGTTAAAGCATTCCGAGCTGCATTCACCAAGCTTCTTGGACGTATGGAGCTCTTTTCATTCGGGACGCGCCCGCCGTTGAAAAATTCACCCCTATATCTATAATTAGAGCACTGATACTTAAGCTCTGGACTTGATCCAGAGCTTAATGAGATTAGCTCGGCTATCTGGTTCCGTTTGGACGAATCCCAAGAAAAGCTATTCATGTCCCGAAAAGACGTTACAAATTCGTTTGCAAAAGATGCCCTACTTTCGCTTTCGGGCTAGCTCTGACTACCCAGTGCCTTAATAGACTACTTCTTATTCCCCTTCCTCAGCCACTCAACGTAGTCTCTGATAGCGGATCGCATGTCAAACTTGCAAATGAATCCAGTATCCTCTTGGAGTCGCTTGGTCTCCATAATGGGCAACGCCGGAAACGCACTGTGCCCTGGGGGCAGGTTGACCTTGAACTCGGGCACCACTTCACAGATCGCAGCAAGCACCTCAGAATTTGGAGTAACCTTCTCCGAGCCGACGTTGTAAACAGTGTAGTGCAGTTTTTCTTCAGTGTGAAGCATTGCAATCGCCCGCGCCAAGTCCTTGATGTAGATGTAAGCATTCGCATCGTCTGCGCTTCCGAGAAACACATTAGTTAGATTTGGAGACTTACCCGTTACTGCTGCATGGACTAGTAGCGGAATAAGCTGACCTGCGTCTTGACACGGGCCAAACATTCCTGCCAATCGAGCACAAATGGAACTTGTGCCGCTCGCATTTGCGAATTCACTGCAGCTTATCTCAACTATTTTCTGGAACGCCAAAATCGGATAAGGAAAATGCGTGTCAATGGAAACGAGTTGTTCCTCGTTGACTCTCGGTAAACTAATCCCAAGATACATCCCACCTGTGCTGGCGAATGTGAGTCGTTTGACTTTCCATTCTTCCGCCACCCTGAAAACAGCATTCAGCATGCTTAGGTATCCGGTAAGTCCGACCGTAGGTCCTTCTTGTCCTTCGGATTTGAATCCGCCAGCTACGTTGACAATTCCATTGATCCTATGTTTTTCTCCTATTCTTCGTAAATCTGCGATCGAGGTGGCATCTCCCGGTTCGACAAAAATGCGATGTTGATCAATGCTTTCTTCGAGGAATCGAGGTACATCGGTGTTCCTGTGGCGAGTGACCACGCAATCATAGCCAAGTTCGACTAGAGCCTCGCACGCGTTTGATCCTACGAAACCATTCAGGCCGCCAATGACCAAAATCGCAGAATCGAATCGGGTCAATTACTCCTGATCTCCGGATTTGCTTCTACAAGGATAGGAGAAAAATGTTTCCAGCAGCCCCTAGTTTGTTGAAGGGGCTGAGGATTCTCTAATCTGAATCCTCTTCTCTTCCGTATATGATCTGATATATGTTCCAAAGACGGCTTCTTATTGACTGTAAATTGTAAAGGATTCCCTGCAACCAAGTTACGCCGTCAATTCTTTTACTTTGTTGCGCTCGCGTTTCCCGAGCTTATTGTGTAGGTGCAGACATCTGTCTCGGAAGGAGGCACCGGCGTAGGACCTGACCATATAACAGTAATGTTGGTAACATATCCTACAGTTTCATTGTAGTTGCCACTCTCAGTTGTGGTTGAGATAAAATTTATCGAGACTTGCGTTACAGCTGTTATCGTCTTGTTTCCACTCGTATTCGTGATTATCCATTGTTGGATACCACCTGATACGTACCTTGTGCAAACTCTTTCGTTGGCAACCCCGTTTGAAGAAATAGAAAATCCAGCGTAAAGCCCGAACACAAGGGAGGCAATCATTATTGTGACCAATCCCAAGTAGTTAAACTGTCGCAAGATTTCGCAATCTAGTTGGCGATGGTTCTCGATTTTAAATGTGCTGACGGCTCCTCATCATGAGCAGAGGAGGAGACAATGACCTGAGCTCCTCCTCCTAGTAGACGCAAAAACCCCTTATGTTCTGTGTCTAGACACTGTTGGGTCTGCTTTCTGGAGGCTTGTCTCTAGTCATTTGACATTAATCACTTCGCCTATCAAGTTGGAGATTCGAGTCGTCGTCGTTGACTACTAGGAAGTCGAATTCAAAGCTTCGCGCGAGTACTCCCGGCGCATGCCCATCAAGCGCACGAAACATTGCGATTTGATTACTCGATAAAAATCTGAGATTTTAACAATAGGTTTCACTCGATCCCAGCTAGTTCTACAAGAATGCGGATTCGTACTGCGCCTATACGCGTAAATGGTTTCTCTTTTCCTGCTAGTCTGTTCGTTTTTGGCTGCCGATCAGAAGGACAGCGTACTGGGCATAACTCACGTAACGGTCATCGACTGCGTGAGTACAATAGCTAACTCAAATTCAACCGTTGTCATTACCGGCAATCGCATCACCACCGTCGGTTCGAGCGAAACCGTCAAAATTCCTGCAGGTGCTCGCGTCGTTGATGCCAGAGGCAAATTCCTCATCCCTGGACTCTGGGACATGCATGGTCACCTGACCGATGCTACAGAGGACGCTTTCCCCTTGTTGATCATGAATGGCGTGACCGGCGTGCGCGACATGGGCGGAGATCTTGATCAAATTGATCGCTGGCGATCCGAGATTGAGAGTGGCTCGCGAGTAGGTCCACACATCATTCGCGCTGGTCCATTCGTGGATGGCCCCAAAGAAGGAGTATCAAACCGACTCACAGTGCGTACGCCGGACGAGGCGCGCCAAGCAGTTCACGACCTAAAGGCAAAGGGCGTGGATTTCATCAAGGTCCACAATGCACTCCCGCCCGAAGCTTTCTTTGCGCTTATAGAAGAGGCACGAAAGGAACACGTTCCCGTTGCTGTGCACTTGCCCAGAGGAGTGAGTTCAGCCGAGGCATCCGACGCTGGAGTAGCTTGCCTTGAGCACACAGAAACTTTGGCTGAGAGCGCTCTCTGGCGAAAGGGGGCGATCGCGAAGACGATCGAACAAGCGCTGGATGAAAATCTTTCCGAGGCAGGGCGGCAACTGTTCCAGCGCTTTGCCAGAAACGGTACTTGGTACGTACCGACTCTGGTCACGTATCAGCGCGGTTTTGCACTCTGGAGCGATGACCCGCTGGCGTTCAAAGTGCGAATGGAAGTGCTGCGAAAACTAATAGATCTAGTTGCCATGATGCACGAGGCCCGCGTTCAAATTATGGCAGGTTCCGATTTCTCTGATTGGGCCTTGGTACCGGGCGTCGATCTGCACAATGAATTAGCTCTTCTGGTGGAAGCTGGCTTCACTCCGCTTGAGGCGTTGCAAACCGCGACCCTGAACCCCGCGAAGTTTTTGGGCAAGGCAGAGATTTTTGGAACGATACAGGTAGGGCGTGTGGCGGATTTGGTATTGCTGGACAAGAGTCCCCTTGAAGATATCAGTCACACCTGTAAAATC
>JASHSF010000192.1 GCA_030036955.1 Nitrososphaerales archaeon | reverse complement strand
AATGTCGAGCCTTACTCGAAAAAAGGAACTCCCGGCAACTTCGTCTATGGACCAATTGGCACCGACGTCGTTAGCAGAGAATCCCTTGAAGGAATGATCAAAGAGCTTTTCGAAGCTGCGAGAATTTCTCCAAAAGGATCAATAGAAATAAGCAGAAGCGGTGCAACCGTGATTCAGCTAGGACAGTTTAGAATCGCTGTCGCTCGACCTCCATTCTCCGACGGTTTGGAGGTGACTATCGTCAGACCGCTGGTTAAACTGTCCTTGAGCGATTATCGTCTTTCGGAGAAACTCGAAGACCGACTGGCAAATCAGGCGGAGGGCATTCTTATCGCCGGTCCCCCGGGTTCAGGGAAATCTACGCTTGCGAGTTCTCTAGCGGACTTTTTTTTGAGCCGTGCCAAGGTCGTAAAAACGTTCGAATCACCCAAGGACTTGCAGGTATCCCCGGGTGTAACCCAATATGGGGCGCTCGAGGGCGATTTTGAGAAGACCGCGGAAATCCTGTTGCTAGTTAGGCCAGACTATACCATTTTCGACGAAGTGAGAAAGACCAAAGATTTCCAAGTTTTTTCCGATATGAGACTTGCCGGAGTTGGAATGGTTGGAGTTGTGCACGCGAGCGATCCAATCAACGCAGTTCAACGCTTCATGGGGCGCGTCGAACTTGGAATGATACCCCACATCGTCGATACAGTGATCTTTGTTAGGGCGGGTAGAATTGAGGAAGTTCTGGAACTCAAGCTCGTCGTAAAGGTTCCATCAGGGATGAATGAGCCTGATCTCGCGCGCCCCGTGGTGGAAGTTTCCGAATTTGAAAGCGGGAAGTTAGTTTTTGAAATATACACGTTCGGAGAAGAGAACGTAATCATCCCGATAGAAGATTCGCAAAAAGAAAAACGAACTTCCGGCGTCGAGAGCCTTGCGAAAGATCGCATTCTACAGGTTATCAGAAAATTTGATCCCAGGGCAGAAGTCACCATAATCTCGCCCCAGAGAATAGAAATCCGAGTTGAAGAACCTGTTATCCCTCGCATTATCGGTAGGGGTGGCGCACAAATAAAAGAGCTTGAAGAAATGCTGAAGGTTCACATTGATGTGGAACCAAGACATGCTTCACAGTCCTCTCAACTCGATCACTCGACGGACGACGAATCTTCTCTGGATTATCAATTCAGACAAAGAGGAAGTTCGCTCGAATTCATATTCGACCCGAATCAAGCCGGGCATAATATTGAACTCTACGTTGACGACGACTTGATTCTTCGTTCTACCATTAATCGCAAAGCAATAGTTAGCGTTCCAAAAAAATCGGAAAAGGGAAAGATGATTATTCGCAACATGAAGAGCGGTGGAAATCTGCGCTTTTTGATCGCTTAGCCAGCATCAAGCATTGCATAATTGCGGTACCGTCTCTGAAAACCTAGAAAGCATTTTTAGATCAGAACAAATGTGATAATTTGAGTTGCAAAATCAGAAGTTTTCTGAAGATGAGCGAGATCGGCCCGCAACACTATCGGAGAATATCCCGATGAATGAAAATGTACTCCTTTTCGAAGAATCGTTCGGCCTGGGCAAGGATGTCCTAGGCGGAAAGGGACACGGGCTAACTGAGATGACGCAAGCTGGTCTTCCAGTGCCGCCAGGTATTACCATTACGACGAGGGTCTGCGCTGCATACTATGCAAACGGAAGCAATGTCCCTGAAGACCTTATGCCTGAGGTCATGAGAAAGATGAAAGTTGTCGAAGCAAAGACAGGCAAGAAATTCGGGCAGTCTTTACTAGTTTCGGTCAGGAGCGGAGCTCCGCTGTCAATGCCCGGTATGATGGATACTGTTCTAAATTTGGGATTGAACGAGAATGTACTGAACTACTTGATTACTTCCACGAATAACGAACGTTTTGCTTACGACGCGTACAGACGCTTCATACAAATGTACGGGAAAATAGTTGAACGAATAGATGGAAAAGATTTCGAGGACCTAATCGAAAAGAAGAAAGAGTCCCGAGGGATAAAGCTTGACGTAGAATTCACTGCCCAAGATTTGAAAGATCTTGCTTCTGAATTCAAGCAATTGTTCAGTGAGAAGACCGGAAAGGGGTTTCCGACTGATCCCGAGGTTCAGTTAAGATCAGCAATCGAAGCAGTCCTCCGTTCGTGGAATGGCAAGAGAGCCGTCGATTACAGACGGTTTTACAAAATCGACGACAGCATGGGAACTGCTGTCAATATCGTGTCAATGGTCTTCGGAAATTTTGGCGATAATTCTGGCTCAGGCGTCGGATTTACCAGAAATCCCAGCACGGGCGAGAATAAGCTCTACTCTGAGTTCCTAGTAAATGCTCAAGGTGAAGACGTTGTTTCTGGAGCGAGGACTCCTTTTCAAATTGAGGACATTCGGGAAAAGTTTCCTGACATGTACGATCAAATCAAGCAGATAGCGAGTTCGCTTGAGAAAAAGTACAAAGACATGCAGGATTTTGAATACACTGTCGAAAACGGAAAACTCTGGATGCTCCAAACTCGAACCGGAAAGAGGACTGCACAGGCAGCGATCAAAATTGCGCTTGACATGGTTAAAGAAGGTCTAATTACGAGCGATGAAGCTCTGATGAGAGTTGAGCCAACGCAGCTCGACCAGCTTCTTCACAAGCATATCGATCCCAACGCGAAAGTGACTGCTGTTGTAAAGGGAATTGCGGCGAGTCCTGGGGCGGCGATCGGCAAGGCAATTTTCAACACGCAGAAAGCCGCGGATCTCGGCAAAACCGGCGAGAAAGTGATCCTTGTGCGGAGAGAGACGGCCCCTGAAGATATTCACGGGATGATCGCAAGCGAAGGAATACTAACTCAACGCGGTGGAAAGACGTGCCACGCAGCCGTGGTCGCCCGCGGGATGGGTAAACCCGCAGTCGTCGGGGCAGAGCAACTAGCAATTTTAGAAGATAGAGCGACTGTAGGATCCACTACAATCATAGAAGGCGACATACTTACAATCGATGGCGGAACCGGAGACGTAATACTTGGAGAGGCACCTTTAGCCGAAGCTGAAATTTCAGGAGATCTCGACGCATTTCTCTCCTGGGCGGATAAAGAGAGAACCATTGGAGTATGGGCTAACGCCGATACCCCGACCATGGTTCAAAACGCTCTAAAGTTTGGAGCCGAAGGTTTTGGCCTCGTTAGGACCGAGCGTATGTTCAACGCGAAGGAGAGGCTTCCCTTCGTCCAGCGACTAATCCTCTCGGATTCTTCCGACGAGAGGAAGAAGTGGCTCGAGAAACTCAAAGAGTTTCAGCTGAAGGACTTTTACGAAATTTTCGTTGCTGCGAATGGGAGACCCGTGGTCATCAGATTGCTTGATCTTCCGCAACATGAATTTCTTCACTCTGCTGCGAGCCCAGAACTCGAAGAGCCAATTAAAAGAAAGCTGCCGAGCTTAAAAGAAGATAATCCAATGTTAGGGCATAGAGGCGTCAGGCTGGGTATGACCTGGCCCGAGATCTACGAGATGCAGTCACGCGCAATTTCAGAAGCAAAGTCGAAGGCTGAGGCTGAAGGCATCAAGGTGAAGGCCGAGATCATGCTGCCCTTGACCGTTACGGTCAATGAAATGAGCAGGCTACGGTCGTTGATCGAAAAAATACTGCCGGACTGCGCCATCGGCACTATGGTCGAGACGCCTCGCGCAGCTCTCACTGCAGGGGAAATTGCGAAAAGTGCGGACTTTTTCTCGTTTGGAACAAATGATCTGACTCAGATGACTTTCGGTGTTTCACGCGATGATGCCGAAGGTAAGTTTCTAGTCAGGTACGTCGAGGAGAAGGTACTCCCGTACAACCCATTCGAAACAATAGACAAGGAAGGTGTCGGTAGGCTGATGATCCTAGCGACACAGGAGGGGAGAAAGACAAATCCAAAGCTCGAGGTAGGGATTTGCGGAGAGGCAGGCGGAGATCCTGATAGCATTGAATTTTTCGTCAATTCAGTCGGAGTCAACTATACTTCCTGCTCGCCTTTCAGAGTCCCAATAGCTAGGCTAGCTTCGGCGCAAGCTGCTCTGAAAAAGAATTCCAGTGTACAGGATAAGTATCGCGGGTCAACTCTTTAAAAAGACTAGAAAACACGGCCCGGTTAGAGCCGGGGCACCAGGCTAAGACTAAGGGAAGACTAGGGAATCAACTTTCCAATTTCTCAGTATGATACGTTCACAATCTGAACTTTCGTTCGGCTTGGGAGTTATGCTATTAACGGGCAAATCAAATTAGAGGCATCTGAGAATCACCCCGTTTCGTAGCCCCGTGGTGTAGCGGCCAAGCATAGGAGCCTCTGGAGCTCTTGACCTCAGTTCGAATCTGAGCGGGGCTACTTCATGACCGCTTAATTAGTCAAAATGATCATCACGCTTACGAAGACAAATAGCAAAAGGGTCTAGCAACGTCAAAATTGGATTTGTAGAAACGCGGAAATTACATTGGAATGTTTTTCGGCAATACTTAGCAATCCTTCGCATTCTCGCGCGTGCTCTATCACGGCACTCCGCGTCAGGGGATCAGGTCGACGCCACGAATGTTACTTTAAAGCTGGTGCACGTAATCAAGCGCGAAGGCTTAGCCATCAATTTGTTGTTGCTGTTAACCAAAACGAGCTGGTAGAGGGGGGAGAGCTTGGATATCGGCATTGCGCTCCCTCTCGTGGTAAAGGTAGCTTTTCTGAACGTGATTGTTGAGAATTTTGCGAGTGCCAATTGGTTCGCAGTAATCGAATGGCAGGTTGGCTCCTCGCACGACCCGACTTCCCAGCCAACTTCTTTCAGATAGGAGGCCCCAGGAACAAGTTTCGAGTAGGAGACGCCTGCGCCGCTGCTCTGATCCCTCAAGAACACCTTCACATTGTCAGTTGCACGGCTGATTTTCAGGGTGAAAGCCACAGAATCCCCGGCACCGAATTTCAGAGGTAATTGGTACTCAAAGAGCAGTGTCTCGTGCAAGACAAGATAGAAGTATGCAGAATGGTACGGCGTCGAGGATCCTTGGGGACAGTAGATATCCGTGAAGAGGACTACGGTAAGGGGTGAGACAACTGATGGGTTGAGAGGCACCTCGCCAGAGAGGGGGACGCCGATTTGCAGATCCTGCCCTTCGGGAAGTTTCGGCTGACACGTAACGGTTGGAATCACCACATCCGCCGTAACGGCTGTGAGGTAGCCTGCCGAAGTTTTTCCATCATACCCCGCCGCTGAGGCGAGAGTCACCGGGGTGCTTGCGGAAACGAAGGGAAGTGTGGCCATCGAGAGCGACAACAGCGAAAAACAAACTGCGAGGACAACAATACGGCTGTTGCGCCTTGGAAATCTCTCCGCCGACGGTCCTATGGTCTTCGAGTCATTCGACACTCCTTACTACACCGACTCCCCACAACGTACATTGTAACCCCTTATTGTCATTGATACGGATACTTTTTACTCCACTATATCATGCATAAGAAGTTGTGCTCGGCTTGCTGCAACTGAGTGTTTGGAATCCTAAAGGCATGGGATGTCTTTCGATAGATCTGATTAGCGATACTATCGGATGTCGATATAATAAGATAAAAGAAATCCAAATTAAGCGAAAGATTTTCACCATTTCGGCAAGCGCCCTTGATTGGGATTAAACGAGCCATAGAAAGAGCCATTAGCTCATCCAAAGTTCGCGTCAAGATTTACGTCAAGGATATTCGCGATGTGTCAACATGGATCCCGAATGGAACGCAATGAAGAGTTTGCCGATTCTTTGAATGGAATAAAGATTCACTCTGCTCGACCTGCTACTAGGATTTAGCTCCTGAGATCTCCCGCGTAATCCCTTCAGCGGTAAATTCTATTCCTACCGCAGGTTCATTACCCACAACCCATGCGTCGTGTCCGGGGGGCACTGAGTACACGTCACCCGCCCTAGCCTCGAACTCCGTTCCATCTTTTAATTTCACACGGAATCTTCCGGAGATCAAGTATTGAAAATGTGGAGCTTCGCACCACTCTGTCCCAACTCTTGGTTTGATGTCAGTTGACCATTTCCAACCTGGTTGTAGGTCGAATCTCGCCACTTTCCTTCCTGCGACTGTAACAGATTGAATCTTCGCTCGCTCGAGTTGAATTATTTCCTTTGATCCAGGTATATTGGCTGATTCTATATTTGGCGTATAATATCATCCAAGAGGCCCGAGAGGTTTCAGATCTTAAATGTGTTTGGCGGACTGGAAAGTCGGTGTTTCTCAGAAGTATAGGTGGTCCAATAGCCCGGCATCTGAAACCTTGATGCTTGAAAGATGCTGGCGACTAATAAAAGCAAAATGTAGAGACCGAGGGGAGCTATTTCTTGTCTTCAAGAGTCACGAAAGTTTCTGGAAGCCAAGGTTAATTCTATCGTAGAAGCCTAGAGACAAGATCGCGGTGCCTCTTAGATTGCTAAAGGGCGAAAATAGCTTTAATTCTGTCACACTTGGATATTCTCTTCGCGATACACATTGACAAATCCTGATGAGATTCTAATGATTCCCGGACCAACAACGCTCAGCTCTCGAGTGCGTGCGGCGATGGCATTGCCACAACAAAGCCACGTTTCTCCGGAGTTTTATGATGCCTTTAAAGAAAGTCTCGAACTATCGAGGTATCTTTTCGGAAACAGAAGCGGTTTGCAATTCTTACTCACCGGATCCGGAACAATAGGAATGGAAACCGCAATCGTGTCGTTGTTTGAGCCGGGCGATAGGATCCTCGCGCTTGAGACAGGCTATTTCGGTCATCGTTTTGCTACACTAGCCGAAATTCACGCCTGCACCGTCAAACAGCTAGAAGCTCCCCTAGGCAAGAAAATTGACCTTGATTCATTTGAAAAAGAATTGAAGTCGGGCAGTTACAAAGCCGTTGTATTCACTCACGTGGATACTTCGACTTCTGTGATGAACGACATCTATGCATTGATCAAGCTATGTCATAATAATAATGTGCTGTCGATCTGCGACTCTGTATGCGGCATTGGGGGTGCAAAGATGGTATTTGATGATCTTCGCACTGACATCGTATTGACAGCTTCGCAGAAAGCAATCGCTGGACCACCAGGTGGAACACTACTGGCCGTGTCAGAGACCGCTCGATCGGTTATGGAAAAGAGAAAGACC
>JASHSF010000191.1 GCA_030036955.1 Nitrososphaerales archaeon | reverse complement strand
ACCGGTCTAAAGAAGAACATCTGGTCCGGAGTGATTTCCATGTGAAAGATGTTTCCCTTCGGAAGAGAATATTCGCGTTCCATGTCGAGCGGCGTGATTACTTCGCGATGTATTACGGATCCCTTCAAATTTGGTGCATAATCGTTCAAAGTTTCAATTATGTTGTCTCCGACCTCTTCCTTTCTCTCGTCCCAAGTTCCGCTCGAAAGGTTGTACGGAAAGTACTGGGAAAATATGGACATCGTGTGCTTCCCAGTCGGGGCGAGGTCAGGATCGTTGGCTGAGTGAAATACAACTCGCAGGAAAGGCTCTTTTGACGGCCTGCCATATTTAGCGTCGTCAAAGGCTCGCTCGCTGTAATCCACGGAAGGACTGACGCTTGTTATTCCTCTATGCTGGGGCGAGAGACTCTTTCCGGGAAGCACTTTGAAATCCGGAAGCTCGTCGAGTGCTGCGTTTAGCTTCAAAACGCAGCCTTCGTCTTTGATTTTTTCTAGGCTTTTGATGAAATTAGGGTCGAGATGATCCCTTCCGACGAGACGGAGAAACGTCTGCTTCGGATCAGCGTTGGAGAGAACGAACTTTGAGTTCACTTCTGTTCCGTCGTCGAGAAAAACTCCGGTGGCTTTCCCATCCTTAACCGAGATTCCTGAAACTCCCATATCTGTTACGACCTCTGCCCCAAAAGAGCTTGCGCTTCTTGCAATTGCGTCTGACAGGGCACCCATTCCTCCTTTCAGATAGCCCCAGAGCCCGGTTTCTCCGGTGGAACCGCCAATCACATGGTGACCGAGCACGTACGCGCTGCCGGGGGATTTCGGGCCGACCATTGTGCCAATCAAACCACGTGGGCAGATAGCTGCTTTGACGTAATCAGATTCAAAATATTCATCCAATAGCTCTGAAACGCTCGAAAACATCAGAACTTTTAGGGCTTCGAGGGCCTCAGTCGTTTCAAACAAGCCCGTAAAATCTTCAAGCTTGGGAGGGGGACTGAGCATCAGAGGACCCAGTAGTTCACTGACTCCTCGCCAGAATTCCAAGTATTTGGGATAGTTCTTCGCATCTTTTTCAGAGAATTTTCTGAATCCTTCTGCTGTTTTTTTCTCGTCTGCCCAGATGAAGACGTATTTCCCGTCTGGGAAGGGGACGAAAAGATCTGGATCCGTTGAAACTACTTGGAGTCCATTCTCCTGGAGCTTCAGGTCTTTCACAATTTGCGGGTCGAACAAGCTGTAAGCGTAGGATAACCTGCTCACCTTGAATCCGGGCCAGACTTCCTCCGTTATTGCGGCTCCTCCGACAATGTGCCTCCTTTCAAAAACTCCGACCTTCATGCCCTCCCGAGCGAGGTAAGCTGCACTAACGAGCCCGTTGTGTCCTCCTCCAACAATTACGACGTCATACGACCTTTCCATGCCTTTTCCGCTCCACACAAAGAAAAGGAGAGCACAATATTAGAGTGTTTGAATGACTGTGTTAGGAAGAAACGCAAACAATACAGTTATTCAAGTAGTGGATAGTCAGATTTCTAACAATGGATTCAAGTTTCAGACTAGCGTGTGCCCAAATGGATTGCAAACTCGGAGATGTGAAAGCAAATCTTCGCAAGATTCATCGAATTTCTCGCGAAATATCTAGAACTCATCCAGACATTGCGGTATTTCCTGAGCTCGCAACTACAGGATATCTCCTCCGCGAAAAGTGGGTTGAGCTTGCTGAAGAAATTCCCGGAGTGACTACAGATCAGCTTTCGAAGATCGCAAGTGAGCATGGTTTCTATCTTGTCTGCGGCTTGGATGAAAAAGACTCAAAGAGTGCGAAAGTTTTCGACAGCGCCGTCCTGATAAATCCAAATGGTAAGCTAGAAGGCATCTACCGGAAAGTGCATTTGTGGGACTCAGAAAAAAATTATTTTTCCAGGGGAAAGGCATTCCCGGTCTTCAAAACTAAGTACTGCATATTGGGAATCGGAATTTGTTACGATCTTGAATTTCCTGAAACCGCGAGGACCCAGTCAAAGGCAGGGGCAGATCTCCTTGTTTTTCCTTCTGCAGAAATCGATCCAATGTCACCTCAGATCGATTCGTATTTGTTGAGCAGATCTGCTGAAAATTGCGTCTTTGTCGGTTTTTCCAACAGAATCGGTCGTGAAAGTGGAGGAGTCTCATTCTTCGGTCACACGAGAATAATCTCGCCGGATGCAAAAATCAAGACACTAAGGAGCAGAGAAGGCTTCGTGGTTTCCGATCTCGATCTCGAGCTCTTGACCAAACTCCGAAAGAAACAATTGCCTTATCTGGATGAATTACAGCCAAGGGCCTATGTTTGATCATGATTGGCCGGGTAACTTTTTCTGGCCTGATCGTAGGTCAAGATTTGCGAACACGGCGAATGCTTAAGTTCAAGGGGTTTTTGTAAGATAAATCCGATTTGGGATCCGACAGCAAACCGCTATTCCTAAGACAAGCTACTGGTCTAACACGCGAATTCGGAGTTTTCGATGCAGTCTGGACGAATCTCGGCCTAGTTGGAATATTTTTCTCCTTAACTTACATAGCCTCGGCTGCTCCATCCATTGGAGGAGATCCTCTAGCCGGTGGGCTAATCGCACTCGTTGGAATGTTCTTCGTTGCCCTAACTTTTGCGGCAATCTCCATTGTCACTCCGAGAACTGCCAGTGACTATGTCTTCACAAGCCGATATCTCCACCCGGCTTTAGGATTTGTTGGTAATGCTGGATACTACGTCGCGACAATACCGCTCTTTATGGGAATTACAATCACGACGATCGAATCTTTCGGATTTAGCGCTCTCTATGGTTACTTGGGCCTTGTCTGGCACAACACTGCAATGATCACGTTAGCCAGCACTCTTACTACAAATCCTTACTACGAGCTCGCCGTGGGTGGCGGATTGACCATCGTATTCGGATTGATTCCTTTCGCTGGCTACAAAGTTTACAAGGCGATGAGCAGCATAATTCTGCCTCTGATACTGGTCGCCGTTGTGGTTATGTTCATTGTTCTCGCGATGAACACAAATCCAACAACTTCAATCGACAAAGTAGCGGCTCTTATCCACAATTCCGGTTCCAATCTGACTTCAAGTCTTGCCACGAATGCGGGTGCTCCACCCCCCGAGCACGGGTTACTAAATGACTTTGCCCTAAATGCCGTGTACGTCGTGGGATTCTCCTACATAATATCCGCAATATACATCGCGGGCGAAGTAAAACAGGTAAAAAAGAACATGCCGATCGCGATAATTGCGACTCTCGGAATCACGCTCGTAATATTTGCCGGGGCTACTCTCTTGAGTTACCACACGTTTGGCTATTCCTTCTTGTCGAACCTGTACAATAGCGCTTATGTTCCAGGATACAGCCATTTTGGCTTGCCGATTTTTCCATATCTTGATTTTCTGGCCGCTGCTGTGGGCGGTAACGTGTACGTGGGGAGCTTCATTATTATCGTATGCATAATCCAGCTGCTATGGTACCAAACTAACGCGGTCTTCGTCGGCGGGCGACTGCTGCTTTCATATTCATTCGACAGAATCATGCCAGGATTCATGGGCGATGTAAGTGACAGGTTCCATGTGCCAGCAAAAGCAATGATCGTATCCCTTGTCATTGGGATTCTGGCGGGAGTTCTTTTTGTGGCGCCGTCTACGACAGGAATTGCATTCGATATGTCGGATGCTGCGGTTGCCATAATTCTACTTTTCCCGATTACGGTAGTGGGTATAGCTCTGCTTGTTTTCCGCGCCACAAAGAAGGCTGACTTTAACTCCAATCTTGGGAGCCTCGGTCCAATCTACATACTCTCAGCAGCCGTCACAGTTATTTACGCTCTGGCAACGTTCTTGGAGACCTTCACTGACCCGGCTATATTCCCAGTAAGCTCACTGGGATTCGGAGCGGAGCTGATTTTCATTCCGATAGCTGTTCTGTTTGTAATTTACTACATTTCGAAAATAGTCAATCAAAGCAGGGGAGTAAAGTTCGATCTCATCTTCAAAGAGATTCCCCCCGAGTAAACGCAAGAGATTTTAGGGCGGAAGGTGACCTTTCTCCGCTTCTACTCATTTTCGATGGATCGCATTATCTTATCGATCGAGGTAAGTGTCAGAAGCTCACCGATTTATTCGCAAAACAAGACGTTCAGAAATGCGAACATCTGGACAATTTTATTGGTATTTGTTTCCTCTGACAGTTTAAGTATCGCCTGTCGTTGCTTTCAGTACTCTATTAATAGATATAGGGGGTGAATTTTACATCGGCGGGCGGGTCCCGAATGAAACTGGGTGAGATCAGTTCGATTCGTACCCGAAAAAATGTAGATTCCGTTATCTTAAAGGCGGGAAAAGCGAGTTTCCTTTCGAGTCTCAGGCCTCTTCTGCGAGACTAGCGCTTTTTCTGGGGTTGAGCCGCGGACGCTCTTTCTCCTCGTACATTGGAAAGAGATTTTGCAATCTCGAGCAGGATTGATCCCTTTTTCTTCGGGTTCCTTTTCTCGATGCTGATGTAGCCGGTCTGAATCGTGGCGCGCTTTGGGTGCTTGACAACTTCCTGCTCGGGAGAGTAATTCAAGCGCCTCGCAGCTTCAGCGAGTTCTTCGAGCTTCGGATCTTTTACAGCTCTATCGAGCGGAATTCTCCTGCCCTCCTTTCTGCTGAGAGAGGAGTTGAAATATTCAAGCCACACGACGTGGCGCTTGTACTCTTTCAACCTGAAATTCCGTTCGGTTACTGAAAGAAATATTACTGCGCTACGAGAACCGCGTTGACGACGCCATCTTGCGATGGCCGCGAAGTAACCTTGGCGTTTCCAAGTTCAGTATCGATCAATGCGCCGCGGGTGATGACGCCTCTCCTTTCATAGTCTCGGTTGGCGGGATTGCGTAGCACACGCGTAATTTTCGTCTTTTGAGTTTTGCCGGATGAAGAATCGACAACGTTTGCAAAAGAGGCTAGCCTGACCGAGGTCTTCATTGAACCGCCGCGCATTCGCCTCTGATAGTTTTCGGCTTCTCCAAGAATCGCTTCAGCTGCATAGCCGTCCTTCTCGTAAGCCCTTCTTTCCCTAAAGCTCTTTTTTGCTCCCCCGGTGAGCTTCCTTTTCCTCAGATTTTCAATAGGTTTTACCATAATCTGCCAACAGATTTTGAAAGTTGCCCGGCTTGAAATAAAGAGCTTATTGCGATATTT
>JASHSF010000190.1 GCA_030036955.1 Nitrososphaerales archaeon | reverse complement strand
CGCTTGCTTGGTGATAGTCCAGCGCAACCGGATAGCATTGTGGAGACCGCTCGATGGTCGTTAGCCGATCTGCTTCCTGCCAAGAACGTTCAGCTTTTCTCTCTTTTTCTTCGAAATCTTGAATCGGAGCTCGTTGAATTCGAATCCTCTAAACGCACTCTCGGTAACTCCATTTCAATAGATGAATTTCAACTACTTCTGGAGCGATATGAAAGAATAGCAAGGATGAGATCTAGGCTCACAAGTTATGCGTACCTCTATTTTTCAGAAGACACGCGCGTACAGGATAGTAGAACATTCAAAGGCAGGGCTGAGGAAATTGATACAGATGCAGAAAATCGAACCTTATTTTTCGAAGCATGGTGGAAGAAACTCGATCCAAAGAAAGCAAGCGAGCTTTTTGCTTCCTCGGGCTCTTTTGCATATTATCTAGACCACCTTCGCAGAGCTATTCCTCATACCCTCGATGAGGCAGTAGAGAAAGCGATCAACCTCAAAGATTCAACCGGGAAGAACATGCTAGTACAGCTCTATCATCAAGTACGTGAATCATTTGCATATGAGCTGACGATTGATGAAAAAAAGCAAGTCGTAAATGAAGAACGTTTGCGAGATCTGTTTTACAGCGCCAACAAAATCGATAGAGAACTCGCGTACAGCTCCTTGTTGTCCAAGTTCAAGGAAAACACTGACGTTCTAGGGGAGATTTACAAAGCAATCGCAAAAGACTGGTCGAATGAAGCCCTAAAGCTCCGAAATTATGCGACACCAATCTCGGCAAGAAATTTTTCAAACGATGTATCCGATGAAGCGGTTGATGTTCTGCTGGATGTGTGCAAGGAAAAATCCCATGTGTTCCAGGATTTCTTTAGGGTTAAAGCAAAGATTCTGGGAATCGAACATTTTGATCGGTTCGACATTTACGCTCCTGCACCAAAAGTCGTTGAAAAGGAATACTCATGGAATGAATGCCTGAAGCTGGTCCTCGATACATTCGATGGTTTCAGTGCTGAATTCTCTGAAAAAGCAAAGAAAGTCTTTGAATCAAAACATATCGACGCGGAGGGCAGGGATGGCAAGATGGCGGGAGCTTATTGCATGAGTCCTGACCTCGATGTGATCCCATACGTCCTAATTACCTACACTCCAAAAGCTAGGAGCGTCTCGACAATTGCTCATGAGCTGGGGCATGCTGTGCATTCACAGCTGGCAGCAGCGCGGATCGCGAATATATTAACATACGAAGCCTCTTTGCCTTTGGCCGAAACGGCTTCAACATTTGCTGAAATGCTGTTGATGGATCGTCTGATCGAGGAAGCCACTCCTGACGAAAGAACGAGTCTCATTCTGACCCAAATTGAAGACTGCTACGCGAACATACAAAGACAAGCGAACTTTGTTTTGTTCGAAATTGCTGCGCACAAGCTCATCAAGGAAGGAATCAACGTCGACGATCTGTCGGAGCTTTACATTAGGAACTTACGAGATCAATTTTCCGAAAGCGTTTACGTGCCAGACATTTTCCGCTACGAATGGAGCGCGGTCCCTCATATTTACCAGTCACCTTTTTACTGTTATTCGTACGCCTGGGGAAATCTATTGGTTCTGTCGCTCTACAAGCAGTACAAAAAAGAGCGTGCGGACTTTGCCAAAAGATATTTGGAGATCTTGAGCTATGGGGGATCAATCGCGCCTGAAAAAATACTGTCGGAGGCGGACTTCGACGTCAAATCGCGATCTTTCTGGAGAGATGGTTACGATTACGTGTCCTCGCTTGTGTCCCTTCTTGGGAACGCGAGCTGATCATCTCTTTACTATGAACCCAGCTCGACAGACTCTCGAAAAGTAATTCCCCTTTTGGATGGATTAGATCGTGGATGACCAGCACGAGCGAGACTGAAATTATTCAAAAAATGCACTTGCTGGCTTGCGAAGCAGTCGAACGGGATATTGACGGGCCCTCGGTCGTGCTATACTCGGGCGGTGTGGATAGTGCTGTTCTTGCAAGATTAATGGCAACCAGCCCCAAAGAAAGTAATGTCCGATTGTATAGCGCCGGGATCCCCGGTTCAATCGATCACTTCCGCTTCACGTCTTTTTTAGATCTAGCTCCACAGCGAATAGTTATCTCAAAAGAAGACCTTGCAAAAGCCGCGCTTGAGTTAACAAATATTTGCGATCCGTTTTCATTAGCCTCTTTTGAAGACTGCCTTGCTTTTCTTCTAATGTTTGAAGCACTAAAGCGTGAGAATTCCGGGGATCTGCCGCGATCGGTCTTCGCGGCAAACGGGCCTGATGAGCTTTTTTGCGGGTACGATCGATTTAGAAGAATCGTAGACGAACATGGTTATGAAGCAGTGACCGCCGAAATAGAGAGAGCTCTGAAATTAGCAAATCGGTTGGGAAAGGAAGTGGGCAGGATTGCTTCTCATTTTGGGTTCGCACTAAAGCAACCTTTTCTGGATCCAGTTTTTGTTGAATATTGTAAAAATGAGATTCCGCCAGATTTGAAAATTGTGCAGCAGAACGATGTTCTTCGAAAGAGAATCTGGAGGCGATATGCTTCTTGGCTGGGCCTGCCCGACGAGATCGTATTGCGTCCGAAGAAGGCTATGCAGTATAGCATGGGAATTCACAAGGCAGTCATCGGGCTATTCAAAGTCGGCACCCTCAAGAAACCAACTTTTGAGATTTCAAGCGATGCTGAATCGGGCGAAACGTAAGAATAAATTCGTGTCGATATTTTTCAGATATTCCGATCAAAACATCTCTTAAAAGAGAATCTTACAGCAAGCGATTGCAATGAAGATAGTAGAATGCGTGCCCAATTTTAGCGAAGGCCGAAGGCAAGAGGTCATTGAGGCCATAGCCAATGCAGCAGGAGCTGTTGAGGGCGTAACCATTCTCGACTGCGAAAGCGACCTGAATCACAATAGGATGGTACTCACTTTTGTTGGCGAACCGGAAGCAGTAAAGAGAGCTGCCCTTGCCGCGAGCGACGTGGCGATACAGGAAATCGATCTCACTAAGCACACTGGAGAACACCCGCGAATGGGCGCCGTCGACGTCGTGCCTTTTGTGCCGCTGAAAGGTGTTTCGATTGAAGATTGCATAGCTTTAGCAAACGAATTCGGGGCAGAATTTTCCAACAAATTCAAAGTTCCAGTTTTTCTATATGAAGCTGCAGCGCGGAAGCCAGAGAGGCAGGATCTGGCGCAAGTCAGGCGAGGACAATTTGAAGGATTGCGGGAGCTTATCGGAGTTGACGCGAAAAGAGATCCCGACTACGGGCCACGCAAGATTCATCCAACCGCAGGGGCGACCGCCGTGGGCGCCCGACCAATTTTGATTGCTTACAATATTAATCTCGGTACAACGGATATCTCGATCGCAAAGAAAATTGCTCATCGCGTTCGCGCAAGAGATGGGGGCTTACCTGCTGTGAAAGCGCTTGGGTTTGAGCTCAAGGATAAGCACATGGTTCAAGTTTCGATGAATTTGACGGATTACAACACAACTTCGATTTCCAGAGCTTTCGATGAGGTGCTGAGAAACTCCGAAGACTTGGGCGTCAAAGTGGTAGAGAGTGAAATTGTTGGACTCGTCCCCTTGGAAGCAATAAGCCAAGCTGCTACTTCTTATTTGCGCCTTGCGAATTTTACGAACAATCAGATCATAGAAAATCGACTGTTGCAAATTTCCTTGGAGCCTGCAATCGCAAAATCCGAAAACAAAGGCGTGGATTTTGGAAACTTGAGTGTATCAGATTTTATAGATTCGGTTGCTTCGAGCAATCCTACACCCGGCGGAGGAACGGTCTCGGCTTATACGGGAGCCTTAGGTGCCGCTCTCGTTTCAATGGTCTGCCGGTTAACAATTGACAAGAAGGGATACGAAATGCATAGAGAACGCGTCGGGCAAATCCTGCAGGCGTCGGAATCTCTCGTGCGGGAATTAAAGTATCTCGCTAACCGCGATTCTGAAGCATTCTCAAGGGTTACCCGGTCCTTCGGTCTGCCAAAGACTTCGGAAGAGGAAAGAAGAAAGAGAGCAGATGAGATCCAATCGGCGCTCAAAGTGTCGACAGAAATTCCGGCGGAAACCATGAGAGCATGTTACCAAGTGTTCACTCAAGCCAAAGAAATGACAAGCCTTGGAAACAAATCAGCTCGATCTGACGCAGAAACCGCTATGGAGATTTCCTTCGCAGCTATCAGAGGAGCTTGGTCCAACGTGAAAACTAATTTTACAAACATCAAAGATGAAGAATTCAAACAGAAGCTGAAAGCTGACCTTCGAGATCCTCTTCTTTTGATTGATCCAGCTCCAAACAATCAGAATGTCCCTGAATAGCTGCAGTCTGGAGATAAGATATGCAAAATTTTTTGGCAGGAGTCTTTGGCTCCGATGGTTCCGAAAAACGCAATTTCGAAGAATCAATTGGAAAGAAAAGCGAATCGGAGGGACTGATAGTTTATCACAGGAGTGATGGAGATAAACGATTTTCAATCCTTGATGACGCTCAGTTCCCCTCAAAGATCCAAGGCTATACACGAATAGCGTCGATCATTGATCATGCATTCTTGATATATCCAAGCAGTAGAGAGATGACACCTGCTGACGGCGAACTTGCGGTCTTGATCGATTCCTTTCGACTGAATGGTACTATTGTAGCCTTTAATTCCGTGGAGAAGGAAAGTGTTAGAGCGAAACTAAAGGGCCTTCATCTCGCCGATTTTCCAATAGAAGAACGACAGACGAACTCCTCAATCCTTGACACTTCCGGGATCGGTGTCTCTGTCTCCTTTCCTAACTCGGAGACATTGATCTACATCGATCGAGCGTTCAATGTCAAAGGTGTCGGGCTAGTCGTTCTGGGTTTCATTTTGTCAGGAAAAGTCAGCGTTCACGATAAGCTTCGGCTCATTCCAACCGAACCAGCGAAGCAAGCCGAAGTGAAAGGGATACAGCTGAACGATGAAGATCAGGAAACTGCGGGTCGAGGAGTTCGAGTTGGACTATCTCTCAAAGGCGTCGAACTGAAGGATTTCGAAAAAGTAAGCTGGCTGGATGATTCTAGCTTTGAATTGACGGACAAGATTGTTTTCCGGTATGAGCCTTGTAAATTCTACAAACAAACAATCACTGACCGGGACCTTCATGTCCAGCTACCCGGCGAGTTGTCACTCGCTAGAGTGATAAAGTTGGGGAACTCATCAGATAGACTCCAAGCCAAAACTGTCTCCAAGGTTCCGGTCTGGCAAGGAATGAGATTGGTTGTCGTTGATCTAAACGGAAAGCCTCTGAGGATAGCTGGAGGAGGTATCGTCGTCGCATAATAACGAAAGGCTCACGAAACTGTGGAATTTTAGGGGTGGGTTAGGCGAGGCCACATCCCAGATGTTGTCAGAACCCATAATTCTTAATATGCGGTTCAGGACAACATAATACTATGTTAAAGTCTACTGAGAAAATAGTGACGCTTTCGCCACTTGCGATCGAACGGGTTAAGCAGTTTATGGCGAAAGAAGATTCCGGCGACGCCAAAGGCTTGCGTGTTTTTGTAATGCCGGGCGGGTGTTCTGGATATCAGTACGGCATGGTGCTAGACAAGGAAGCAAAATCTGACGACATAACCTGGGCCGAAGACGGAGTGCAGATTTTCATCGACACGCAAAGCGCGCGATTACTTGAAGGTTCGCAAATTGACTTTGTAGAAACCATTCAGGGTTCGGGATTCAAAATAAACAATCCAAACGCGGTGTCTTCTTGCGGCTGCGGTAATTCTTTCCGCACGGAGGAAGAGGGACATGCACATTCCGAGGCCGACGAAGCTGAGGGATGCGCATGTGGCTGCGGCGGACACTGAAAAACCAGAAATTAAATCTCAGTTTTGGTCGGCTCGCAAGCTGCCCATGATAAACATGGGCGAAACAATCACCTGGACTGCAATGGGCTCCTCACCTTTCCTTACTACAGAGCAGTTTCGCTACTCTTGCTGCTCTCTCTAGTGATAGAAAGACAGGTATTCCCTCAGCCTCGAACACTTTCTTTTTCTGAATGCACTTTTTGCCCTCAGTGCTCGCTACAATTACTGGTTTGTTTGCCTTTTTCATAGCATTGGAAAGTATATCCGCAATATGATCAGATGTTTGGCGCAAGCCCCAGACGCCAAGATAAATTGCAAGATCTGCAAAGTCTTTGTTCTTTACAAGAAGCTCTTCAATGACGGATCCCGCCTGTTGGTCAGTCCCGCTCGCTGTAAGATCTATGGGGTTTTTTAGAGAAGCTATTGGAAGGGTCTTCGTTCTAAGATTATGCTCTAATTCGCCAGAGATCTGTGGAATTGAAAGTCCAAGTGTCAGGCAGATGTCACCTAGCGTCAGTCCCAGCCCTCCCGCGTGTCCAACAACAAGAATGCGCGTTCCCCGCGCACGTGGAACCATCGAAAGAGCCTTGCAAGCGTCTACGAATTCAATCTCCGATGTAACTTCTATTGCACCGGCTTTCCGAAATGCGCTCTGGTACGAGCTGTAGTTTCCTGCCATCGCCCCCGTGTGTGATGTTATGGCGGGAGAAAGGGATTCCGAACGACCCGTCTTCAGAATTATCAGGGGCTTTCTTTTAGCACAGTAGTTTGCAGCCTCAAGAAAAGACTTACCATCTTTGACAGCCTCGATATACAGCCCAACAACTCTTGTACGAGAATCTTCAGCAAAAAACTTTAGGGCGTCCGTTTCACAGATATCAATTTGATTACCGTACGTGATTACCCGAGCAATTCCGAGGCCCTCGAAAGCAGCAATATCCATAACATGACCTATGAACGACCCGCTCTGCGACGCAAGTGAAACTTCTCCAAGCGGGGGTCGATTTATCAAGTCCCTCGGAAGGAAAAAAGTATCCAATTTCGAAACGTTATCATAAATGCCGAGGCAATTGGGTCCGAGCAGCCTCATGCGTTTGCTCTTTGCCACGTCAGCAACTTCGTTCTCTAAGATTTTACCTGCAGGACCGATCTCCTTGAAACCTGCGCTTACAATGATTACATGTTTTGCGCCCAGTTCCGCTTCTGACGCTATCTCCTTCAGCACATGTCTTGCGGGAATAGCCACTACTACCAAGTCCGGTAATTCTGGGATAGCTCTAAGATCCGTGTAGCACTTGATCCCAAATACGGTAGGGATACTTGGGTTTACCGGGTAGATTTTCCCTGCAAAGCCCTGCTTTACGACGTTCTGGAGGATGAGTCCGCCGACAGAATTCCTTTTTTGCGATGCTCCGACGATTGCTATTGACGAAGGCTCGAAAAAATGGCCAATGTCGTTTTGAAGATTAGCCCTATGATCGCGGCTGTTTGGCTTCAATAATTTTCACGGCATAGGAAAAACGCGAACTATCGTTCGATTCACTGAGTTTCCACAAGGAAATCCGCAAAGTCTCCAGTCGCCCTCACGAGTTGTGAAATATCGAACTTTGTGTGGACAGCGGAAATCGCGGAAATGTGTCCAGGAAGAATGAAGATCCCTTTGATTGCCATGAGATAAAGGAAATATGGCAACTCCAATTCCCTTCGAGATTCAATTAGGGCTTCCTGTGATGAAATCTCGTTCTGATGATCGGACAGGAAGTGAGTTCCAAAAAGCGAAGTAGCCCCTGTAGTTGTAGATCGAATTCCCCTCTTTTCGAATTCTTTATTTAGCGATCTTCTAACTTCATCTCCTTCCCTCTCTAAGCTCCCGTAGACTGATTTTCGATTTTTCTTCAAATATTCAAGAGTCACTCTTCCAGAGCACATAGCCAGAGCATGCTCCGAGAAGGTTCCTCCGCCGATCCATGCCCGTTCATCTTTTGGTCTGTTCACGGAAGGATCTGCAAGTATCATGATTTCCTTCTTTCCAACGATTGCAGATGATGGTAGTCCTCCGCCCATAATCTTTCCAAGAGTGCATAGATCCGGATTGATTCCGTAGTACTCTTGTGCCCCTCCCAGGGCCAAGCGAAACCCGGTAATAACCTCATCAAAGATCAGAACTGCACCAACTTCACTGCAGAGGTTTCGCAAGGTCTGAAGATATTTCTTGTCCGCAGGGAGGACGCCACCTCCCATGACGGGTTCTACTATTACGCCTGCCAGGTCCTTTGCGTTATCCATGATCAGATTTGTGGTTTCGTCGATTTTGTTGAAGGGAGCGAGCTTTACCCTTTCTTTTTCCTCAGGTATTAGTCCAGCGCTTTCGGACGCTTCAAAAGGTGCGTGGACTCCGTAAGTTAAGGACGAATTGAACCCATGCCATCCGCCCGCCATCTTAATAATTTGATTCCTTCTCGTGAAAGCTCTTGCCAGTCTCACTGCGTACATGGTCGCTTCCGCGCCGGTCGTGCAAAACCTGACGCCCTCGGCGCAAGGAACGATTTCCGAAACAAGCCTCGCGAGACCGAATGAATTTTCGCTCGCGGTTCCTGGGAGCAGACCGTTCGGTATTTGCTTTCTGAGTTCGGCCCTAACGATGGCCGGTGAATGCCCCAAAATAAGGGCAGTGTGTCCCATCCAGTAATCAGTGTAACGATTGCCGTCAATATCCCAGAGATGCTGTCCCCTCGCGCGTTTTTCGAAAAAAGGATAAGGAGTGAAAAAACGAGCGTTATGACTTACCCCACCGGGCATAAGACTTCGAGCGACCTTGTACAACGCGCCGGATTTCGGCGTGCGTGATCGATACGTACTTTCAATCTTTGACAATAGTTTGCTGATATCGTAAACAGGTTTCTCAGTCGTCATCATATCAATACCACATGTTGCGCAACGTACCAAATTAGTTACAGCGAATTAATAAAGAGCTGATCAGCTAAATGCTACCCGGTAAAGATTTTCTAAGTGTGACTTTTGGAAATCCTAGCGTGGCTTTCACGTTCCAACTGGCTCGATGTAAGATCATATGATTTCTCGGTTTTCGATTCCTTCTTCTGTCAAAAGAATTGGAGTCACCGGTTCGCCTGGTACGGGAAAGAAGGCCGTGGGCGTAGAGCTGGCGAAACTCCTAGGTTTTCGCATACTTTCTATTAACCAATTTGCAATTGACAATAAGATCGGACGATGGACCTCTTATCCTGGTGGAGAAAAGGAATTTCTTGTCGACGTCAAACGTTTCCGAAGAATGCGAATCGAAACCGAAAATTGCGTTGTGCTAGGACATCTGTTGCCCTATGCTTTGAAAGAGAAAGATCTCGATTTTGTTGCAGTACTGCGATGTCAACCAGGGATATTGAAGAAGAGATATTTGGGACGTGGCTATTCCAGCTCAAAGATCGGAGAAAACTTGACTGCTGAAGCGCTTGATATCATTTCATTCGAAGCCCTGAAGGTATTCGGAAAACAAAATATTGCGGAATTCGATACTTCCCGCTCGAGTCCTGCATCAGCAGCGAAATTGATTGTTGACACAATCAAGGGGAAAAGACGCAGAAGGTTCGGGATTTGTGCGTGGCCGGTAAAACACGCATTCTTAACGAGCATGTCCGAAGGCGGCTAATCCAATTGGACAAGATAACTTCAAAGCACAGCAAACCAACTTTACGAAAAAAGTTATATCGCTACTACGGGAGTTTTGACATCAGTATATGCAACCTCAGCGCGAGGTTGACCTCGAGGCCCTAAGCCAGAAGATCGATTCTCTTGCATCACAAAGGATGGGACAAATATCAGAGTATAAGAGGCTCGACCAACGAAGGCGAGAAATAAGAAAGGAAATTCGAGAGCTAACCGAGAAAATCAACGCGGACAGAACTTCTCTTGATCAGTACTATGAGAAAATGTCTGCGTTAAAGGCTCAGAGACGAGAGATTCTCTCCAAGATTAGAGATATGAAGGTAAAATCCTCCGAGGTGGAAAAAGTCCTGAAGCAGTTTGAAGTTAGCGCGCCTAGAGAAGGCGAGGTGTTAAATGAGCGATTAAAAAAAATCGAGTGGAAACTCCAGACTGAAAGGCTCTCTCGCGATGAGGAAAAGCAGCTCGTAAGCAACGTAAAGGACCTGGAAAGAAAGCTCAAAACCTGGAAGAAAGCCCATTCGACGAAACAGGATCTCTCGGAAATCATAGGTCAGATCAAGGTCCTGAAAAGCAAGCTTGACGAAATGAACGAGTTCAAAGCCGACAACGATCCCGAAGTGAAAGCCAAGCATGAACGCGTTGCTTCCATGCTAAACAGGAGGCATGAACTTTTCCAGGAAATCGAGACCATTAACAACCAGCTTGTCAGTCTCGATGAAAACATTGCGAAAGCCACCGCGGAGCTTGATGTATTGAGAAATCAGAGGCGGTCTATGCTAGAAGGTCGTCGCACAAAGGAGCATGACTCGAATCGTGCAAAGACTCGTGAACTGGTGGAGAGAGCTAAGGGCGACGCAAGAAAGAAGCTCGACGCTGGACAAAAATTAAGCTTGGACGAATTAAAACTCGTGTACGCCGATGACCCGGAAGCGATCAATCAAAGATAATTGGCTTCTATCTTCGAGGCGAAACTGACGAGTTTCAGAGCCTTTTCTTGCTTCGTGTGATATTTCGGGAGCCTCGATACTATGTCTTTTAGTTCCAACACGGAAAAAACCCTGATCATATGCATCGACAAGGACAACGATGTCGGCACAAAGACAGGCATTCCCACCCCTATTGTGGGCCGAGATCGATGTCTCGACGCTGCGACGAAGCTTGCTCTTGCAGACCCTGAAGAGGCCGACGCAAACGCAATTTTCGCCGGGATCCAAGAATACGATAACGTTCTTTCGAGCGGAAGAATTTGTGAAGTCACAGTAGTCGGAGGGTTGTTTGAAAGAGGAACGGAGGCGGACAGGAAGATTCGAAGCGAAGTTTCTCAGGTCGTTTCTGGGTTTTCTGCAACTGAGGGGGTAATAATATCAGACGGTGTAGAAGGAGAAGAAGTTATTCCGATCATCCAAACACTTGTACCTATTGTTTCAGTGCACAAAATAGTCGTAAAACACAGCAAATCTGTTGAAGAATCCTATGCGGTATTTGCGCGTTACCTTCGCATGCTAATATTTGATTCGAGATATACCAGATACGCGCTTGGTTTGCCAGGGATAATCTTCGTAGGCCTAGTCGTCATCTCATTATTTGATGCCAAAATTGCTCCTGAGGTGCTTGTGGGGCTCATTGGAGCAGTTTTCATTATCCGAGGATTCGATATCGACCGTAAAATAGAATCGATACGTACATTATCTGCTACTGGATACATGAAGCTGTTTGCATCGATCGTTTCTGCACTGATCATAGTCGCAGGAATCGCGTCAGGCATTGCCGTATTTTATCCCTCATCATCTGGCGTGTTATGCAGCAAATGCATTACACTTCAGCAGCAGATCGCTGCAAATCCGGCGTCGTTCTTGGTTTATGGTCCTAGGGTAGCAGGCTATTTCATCCAGTACTCGGAGCTTCTCCTTTGGCTCGGCTTAGGAGTCTACATAGTTGGAGCGCTCTTTTTTGATATCCTGAGGCCCAAGCCCAGGCATGTTGTTACCGACACGGTTGCACTGATTGTCCTTGCGTTGCTCTTCTTTCCGGTTTCTTACATCGGGGCGATTCTTGACTCGAGTGGTTCCGTGACCCTGACAGATGAATTTGTCGCGATCGTATTGTTCGCTCTGGCTGTAAATTTCACGATTGCAGCCTATGTCTATCAGAGGTTTAGCAGGCGGAGGCAGCAAGCTCAAGCGAATCCACAAGCGGTCGAAGTCTAAATTTCTGCACCTACAGGTCGCGAAATCAAAAGATTATATGCGATACGGATTTTGGCTTGAGTTATTGCCCGCAGAAACGGTCATGGTAGTTTCTTACGACCATACTGCGTCAAATAGCGGGCTTTAAACAATGCGTGTTGCCAAGCGGACGCTTTCCAATTTCACAATAACTTGACGGTTGCCCTGATTTAGCGATGGTGTCAATCTTATCGGTACTCGGAATCTACAGAGTATACGGTAGCGTACTTAATCGCTCCATCAAGAAGGAACCGGTACCAAAGCACATCGCCATCATCTTGGACGGTAACAGGCGGTGGGCCATCAACAGATTAACATCTAGGCAGTACGGCCACGCGATGGGAGCTGATACCGCTGAAAATGTACTCGAGTGGTGTCACGAGATCGGTATAAAGACCATCACCCTTTACGTTCTCTCAACTGAAAACCTCGAGAGAAGTAGAGACGAAATCAATGAAATCTTCTCACTGCTAAGGGATAGGCTGGAGAAACTTCTTGTCGACGAACGACTAGACAGATACAAGATTCGAGTAACTGCAATTGGAAAACTCGAGCTTTTGAACCCCGAGATTCGGGAGCTGCTCGCAAGACTCGAAGCTCGAACTAAAGAATATTCGGGCCATTATCTGAACATTGCAATTGCTTATGGAGGAAGGACGGAGATTGTCGATTCCGTTCGAAAGATTGCGACGTCAGTGCTAGCGGGCAAGATCAAACCGGATGAAATAGATCAAAAGACAATTGAACAAAGCCTGTACACTTCTTTCTTGGAAACGCCCGAGCCGGATCTTGTGATTCGGACTTCGGGAGAGGAGAGACTTTCAGGCTTTCTTCTATGGCAAAGTGCTTATGCTGAACTAGTTTTTCAGGACGAGTACTGGCCAGATTTTAGGAAGATCGATTTAATGCGTGCTGTTCGAACTTATCAAAAACGAAGCAGACGATACGGAAGATAATATATAGTCCAAATTAAATAGTTTGTTTTGGCTTTTCCAAATCCGACGGACTCTGGATAACCGAATCTGGAAAAGTCTTAACGAATAATTTCTTGCCGAGTGGGAAGTAGGAAAAAATGGGCTGCACAGTGATAGTGGGAGGAGCCTTCGGTGACGAAGGCAAGGGGAAGATAATATCGCACGTTGCTTTCAAGAACAATCCAAAGATTGCGGTGAGAGGAGGCGTAGGCCCCAACGCCGGGCATACCGTTGTGGTTGGTGGTCGCACGCTAAAACTAAGAATGCTGCCAAGCGCGGTCGTGAATGACAAGATAGAGCTGATGATCGGCGCAGGGGTTTTGGTGGATCCGCAGATTTTGACTAAGGAAATTCAAGAAACCCATAGTGAAGATCGCACAACAGTCGATTACAAAAGCGCACTGATTGAACCTAAGCATATAGAAATGGATCGCCAGGGATATTTGAAAGACAAAATTGGCACCACAGGTACCGGAACCGGTCCCGCTAACTCTGATCGCATCATGAGAAGTGGGCGGCTTGCAAAAGACGAGTCATCGATCAGCAAGTATGTGGGGGATGTTGCCCTAAAAGTCAACCATGCCCTCGACAGCGACGCTGATGTACTCGTTGAGGGAACTCAGGGGACGCTGCTTTCACTGTATCACGGGACTTATCCCTTCGTGACCAGCAAAGATGTGAGCGCTTCCGCGATCTGCTCGGACGTCGGTATTGGACCAAAAAAAGTCACAGATGTCATAGCGGTTTTCAAGTCGTACTTCACGAGGGTTGGAGCAGGTCCACTAGAAGGTGAACTGTCCGCTGAGGAGACGGTATCAAGAGGATGGCAAGAGTACGGAAGCGTTACCGGTAGGTTGCGAAGGGCGGCACCATTCGACTACGAACTTGCCAAAAGATCCATCATGCTTAACTCGGCTAACAAACTTGCTCTTACAAAGCTCGATGTCATTTTTCCAAAGTGTCAGGGCGTGAGGGAATATAAGAAATTAACCGAAGATGCCAAGAAATTCGTGGAAGAACTCGAATCTCGCCTGGGCGTGCCGGTTGTATATATTGGCACAGGTCCCGACGCAGATCATATTATAGATAGAAACGGCTAGAGAAACATGGTTGAAGAGCTATGGTAACCGTAAATATCTCTGATTTGGAATCGGAAGATAAGAAGGAACTTCCGGAATTTATGGAAAAAAAACTGATGCTAAAATCTGATGCTTCAGAAAACGAGGTTGTGTTCGAGGATTCGAGCGAAAGGACCCACGTTACTTCTCCAGAAATTAGGGCATATCTCAAGAGGTTTATGCACACCAAGGGAATTCGAAAACGCTACAGACTTCTCAGCATCGATGGAACTTTGAAATTCGTCAAATTGAGAGAAGACCAGATAAAGGACGAGGACAAAGAAGAGAAAGAGAAAAAGTAATCACTAGATTCGCTCACGAAGGGTCCGCCGATCTCTCAACAGTTGCCGTCGATCTTCAATTAACAATATATTCAGAATGTCCCTCGCAGAGCGCGCTTCCTGGAGGGCTCTTTCTTTCACACCCTTTTTTTGATGAGCTACTGCAAGCTCAAGCTTTTCCTGAACTATCGCAAGGCTCTCATTTGGGTCCATTTTTTTCCTAGTTTGGAAGGAACGCTCACGTTTTGCCTCGCTCCCCTTAAGGACCCGAGTTAAACCTCCGAGTTGCAATGTTGCGATTCCGATCGCGAGCTCTGCATGCGCATTTGCTCGCCAAATGAGGTCGTTGAATTTTTGGTCAGAGCTACGCTTTGCTTCAATAATACTATCTACAGATAAGCGCAGCTCAGAGAGAATCTTCGAATCAAGGTCATCAGTATTACCTGACATCGCAAGTTCTTTTCGTGCAAGCCTTATTTAGACACGTAGTCGAAAAAAGCAAAACCGAAAATTTCCATGCAGAAATCAAGTCTGGGAGAAAAGTTTGCTGGCAAACCAATCAGACCTCCCGTCTTCATAGAAGTTGACAGTCTCAACGACATTGCGCGACTGGTCGCCGCGGGTGAGCGGACGCCATTTCCTTTGTTTGCTATTAACAATGCTTCGGACAATCTAGTCGCCACGCAACTAGATTTGTTTGCTGGAGTCCCGGTTTTTTACTATCATCGCTGGAAAGAGGCGAAGCGTTTCTTGGGCTACAAAACAACCCAGAACGGAGAAGAGGTTAGTCTGACAGATTCACCTATGAATCCAGCTCTTGTACATGCTCCCATAATCGATGTCGTCAAACTACCGTCTATCTTCGAACAAGGGTTGTCGGATTCGCTGGCTCATGCAAAATACGATGGGCCGAGATTCCTCTCGCTTAAAGTGAAAGACCTAGTCGCTCTGGTTCAAGTTGCCTCATACAAAATGGCTTACGAGGAGCCGCCTCTGCCCATCTTCGTATTTCCTTTCTCAACAACTGGAAGCAAAAAGTGGAGGATCGGTACTTTTACTCGTATCGAAGACTACGAGGAAGCCTCAGTATTTTTCTACTTCGAGCAAGATGAGCGGATTCCGCAAAACTTTGTGAGATACTCTATGACTAAAGCTGAAGCCATACTCACAAATCGCACTGACGAACACGGTTACATTTTCATAAAGATTGTACGCTTAAGTGAAACCCACCCTCTTGTTGAGATTTGAAAATTGTGCAACTGTCTGAAAAGTTCAGGATGCAATCTGAGCCCTTGAGAAGTGAGGATCGATCGCCTACAAGATTTCAAGAATGCCTTGCTTTCGTCTCTTCACAAAAGAGGAGCAATACGATTCTCGCCCTCGATCTCGATTTTCGAAGGGACACTTCCTCGGTTCTAGATGATGCCTTGCAGATATTTAACGATACAAAAGACTACCTTTGTGCTGTAAAGATCAATTTCCACTTGCTATTCTCTTTGTCCGGGGAACAAATCGGTCAGCTCAATGAAGAGATCATCAAATCTGGAATTCCATCTATCGCAGACATTAAGCTTAATGACATCGACAACACCAACCGAGTCGCTACAGAATACCTCTGGAAGAGAGGGTTCAGCGCAGTTATTGTGAATCCGTTTGTGGGCTACGAGGGAGGGCTCGACGTTGTTTTCAAGAGGGCTTCAGAGCTCGGTAAAGGGGTGATCACACTTGCCTACATGAGCCACAAGGGAGCGGACGAGGGGTACGGTCTCGAACTAAAAGACGGCCAAACAGTTTTCGAGCTGCTTCTCGGCAGAGCCGTTCTGTGGCAGGCGGACGGAATAATTATGGGAAGCACCCGTACGGATCGCATAGCTTACGCAAGAAGAAAAATCCCAGGATCCATGATGATACTTTCGCCTGGGAGCGGGGCACAGGGAGGCATGTCGAGAGAGTCATATCTTGCGGGAAGCGACTATCTAATTTATGGGAGGAGCATAGTAGAATCGCGGAGTCCTAGGGACTCTGCTCGACAAATCTACGAAACTATGCTTCCTTTGATAGAAAAAGGTCGGCGTCACGAAGTACATTCCTAGCATTGTCAAATGTCAATCTCGATTGTGCCCTCTCCCAAGTTAGCCATTCATACTTCGAATGTTCGTGCGAAATGCGGACTTGTTCCGTATTTGACTTTGCGAGAAAAAAGACCACCTGCTTGTGTGACAATCCGCTCCCTTTCCTGTAGCGGTATTCGATCTTTCTTCTGAAACCCGAAATAAAGGAGGAAACTTCGATTCCGGTCTCCTCCCTTATCTCGCGCGCGGCTGCTTGTTCTTCAGATTCTCCTTTTTCCACAGCACCTTTTGGAAAGTCCCAATGTCCGGCGGGATAATTCAAAACAAGATAAAGGCGCTCAGGTCTCTTTTGATCCTCGTAAAACACAACCGCCCCTGCGGATAGCTCTTCAATCACAAGTGCCTCACCGTAAGTGTAACGACGTATCTCTTTACGGGCACACGTTATAAAGGATGATTGCTAAGAATTAATTTTGTCTTTCTTCATTCAAAAAGTTCAGCGTCGAGCCGAGTTCAGTGGCCCCGGTTTACGTCCCAGATAACTGTTTTAAGAACAGAGAGCAGAACGATATTGAAATCCACCGTCTTACACAATTTCTTGTGACTAAAGTTATTTCAAATCTGTAACAGATTTAGGTAATCCGTTCGGATTTACCGGCTGAAGGAGGGTTTGCCTCCATCCAGAGAAATTCAAAGTAGTTCTTTGCAAAAGCTGAAAGGCCCTCGTGATCCGACCAGATGGCAAGTTCGCCTTGATCAGCGGACCCCCGGCTTCCTCCTAGCAGGATGACAACTTCTCTTGCGTCACAAATTACTCCCCCTCCAAACATGTTTTCCTTGATGCGAAGTTCCGAGATTGCTGAGATCCTTTCCAGGGAGTGCGAGGCAACGTTGCCGCTCATCATGATGCGGATTGATACGCCAGATTTCTTTATGGAGTTCAACGTCGGAATGATGTAATCTATCACGTCATTGAGCTGCGGCGGAACTACGACTAGAATCTCTCGCTTGCATCGTTCTATTGCCTCGCGAATCTTTGCAAGAATGTTGTCTTCGCCACGCAATATCCAGATATCCGGTCGCTCCTGGCCCTCCTTTCTGGAATAGCGGGGCATGAGTTCTTGTAGAAGATATTCTTCGTTTGACTTGAGCTCTCTTTCGAGTCTCATTCTGTAAGCTTGAAGTGCTGTCGAAGGACTTTTTGGATAATATCGGGCTGGACGCGTGCTCTGTTGAGATTCGACCCAGCCCTTGCGTTCGAGATTCGAAAGCACTTCGTAGATCTTGGAAACCGGAACTTCGGATAGTCGACTCGTGTCGCTAGCTTGACTCCCCGGACTGTCCAGCAAAGCGAGGTATACTTTGATCTCGTAGTCGGTTAATCCTAGATTTTGCAGCGCTCGCCTAGTTCCGTCACTCAGACGATTCTGTTCGGATGAGAGCGACGGGGATATTGGGCGGCCGGACAATCAGTAAACTACGATTGATAATTTCCTTTGGCGTTATTTGAAGGTGTCCAACACGGCATACAAAATAATGATGCGCTTACTGCGTGGCTTTTGGTTTGCTTAGCCTTCTTACATAAACTAGCGTCGCTGCCACTATTACAAGACCAATAACAACAGGAATCGCATAGCGCGTAGTAATGTCATCAACGATGTTTATCGTAAGGCTGGTAATGACACCCTTGAGGGTCTGCCCTCCGAACTGGAAGGTAATACTGCCAGCAGGAATGGTATATTGATCCGGAAGGCTAGTTTCGACGACGAAGCTTGTTGTGGCGTTCTGATGAGGAGCGATGGAAGGTATCGTTCCACTAAGAGGCCCAGAAGTCAGATGCAAGTAGGACGGCAGGGTTAGGTCGTACTTTATGTTTGAAATAGTGACGTTCGATGGGTTTTCTATCTTCAGCACTATATCGATGGGGTGGTTTTCTTCTATTTTGGCGCTATTGGGGTAGAGCGTACCACTGGGTGACTGGTAGATTGTGACCGTGTATGTATTTGTCGATGCCGTTTGATTTGAGCCAGCGAAAATGAAGCTAGCCGCTGCGGCAGAAGTGCTGTAGTTCCCGGGAGAAGCTGTGTAGTACCCCTTTATTGTGGAATTGGTGAACTGACTGGTATTTAGAATAGGGACTGTGGAGCCGGTTGACGCAACAGTGCTGATAAACGAATCAGAACTGTTGCTGAGCGCCACATCAAAGATCGACAAATTCCCTTTGTTTTCGATACTAAGATGTTCAGTTACGTTGGACCCTTGAAAGCCGTAAGACGGAGTTATCAGTTTTGTAGCCACAACACCCAGCGGAAGTCCCATCCCCTGGCTGAAATGCACGACAGTTGCATTGTTCCATGGAGCCGAGACGTTCGCAGGCATGAAAACGAAATTCTGGATGGGGGAAGTGACAATCAGGCTGTAAGTGAAATTTTCTATAGCTCCAGGAGCCAGTGAAGTGAGATTCGAATTCGAATACACTAAACTTCCCGAATTGAACACAGTATTATTTCCGAGACTTTTGAAGAATATCATGCCAGGCGGCACGGAATCTGCTATTGTTAAATTTGTCACAGTATTTGAGCCGGTATTTTGAACTGAAAGAGTTACGTTTAGGGCACTATGGTTCGCTGCCAGAGATATAGATTTTGAGAGCAAGGTACTCGGCGAACCCGGATTGGCAAATCCATAGATAGCATTGACACCGTTCGTTGTTGCTGATTGCATCACGCTGTTTGCGTTCAACCACGATACCGTAGATTTGAGCGAAGCATTCACACTCGTGAGCGAAGGCGAAGAGGTTGTTATATTGTAACTCCAGCTCGCTCCCACTGGGAGGCTAGAGAGAGACCCGCCATTGCTATTTGACAACATAGACGCCACACCATTGCCTTTGTTCGTGACTGTAACGTTCAAGGAAAGCGCTTGGGCTGCCTGGATGACTCCGACGCTCGCTGTCGCTTCGAGTTCAGGTTCATCTGCTACTCCCACCGAAAGAGTTTCAGAATTCAGGAATGTACTTTCGGTTAGCGTCTTATTTGCTACGACGAAGCTGTATGTAACAGGGGTCGGGGGCAATGCGAAAAGACCAGACACATTGGAACCAATTGTAAAAGCATAGGCAAGCGTATCCATATCCCCAGAGGTCATGTTCGCGTAACTCCCGGTAGTATTTTCCCCGGGTTTTATGGTAAAATCCGTAGGGTAAAGCGTCTTTATCCAATCATCATTTAATGTCACATTCGCCGGGGGCGAGCCGCTCGGGCTAACATTGTTTACAGTTATGGTAACTGAAACATTCTGACCCGGAGATAGAGCCAGCGGAGAAACAAGCGAGTTGGGGCTAGTAATTTGACGGTATGCAGCGATTACGGGGAATGAAAAGTCCAAGCTAGCATTCAGATTGGGAACGACCCTGTTTGACCCGCCCGTATAACTTGCAGACGCGTAAGAAGAAAAGTTCGAAAGCGTGTTTGTAAAGCTCGAATTTACACCCGTAGAAACACCTCCAAGTATGTGAACTTGAACGCCTGAGCTCGAAGATGCCGACGAGTAATTCAGAGAAGAAACGCCTAACAAATCGTACAAACTGAACGAGGTAGACGTTACTGGTGTTAGCCCGCCGTAGGAGAGGGAGAAGCTGCCAGCGGAGTCAGTCAATGTGTAGCTGTTAAGGTCAAGAGTCTCGTAGGTCGCTTCCGACATTATAGAGGCAAAACCGCCCGCGCTAGCCGGGATCAATTTCCAAAAGTAAACATGCATCTCTGTCACAAAATTCATTGGAGAGAGGTACGTAAAGCTCGTAGAGTTACTCGTATAGAGAGTAAACGCGAGAGCGAACATTTGGCTAAGACTTATCGCGAGCGACCCTGCTGCAGATGGACTGGTCGTTTCTATCGTCAGCAGAGTGGCATTTGGCATGGGTTCGTTAGGTCCGAGCAAACCGAGTCCGTATTTTGTAAATGTCTCATAAGATGGACTCCAAGAGTTGTAGTGAGTCAAAACGAGTGTAAATGCGGAAACCCCGGCTGGGAGGGAAAAGCTAGACCCGAGTGAGATATTCCCTCCAACGAGATTTGCGCTCCAGTACGCCTCGTTTGAGGTCGAGTAAACGGCAAGATTTTCGGAATATGGATCATTAGAGCCTGAAAGAAGCGAGACGTGAGTCTTTCCCCAATTAAGGTTGAGATTGTATCCGACAGAGGCTAGCATGGCAAATGCTATCAGGAACAAAATTGAAAGCGCGGCGATAGCATGCCTTCGTTTTGACATTGTTAATTCGAGACTAGCGTCTAAAATCATGTCTAAATCCTTATCTCCCAAAATAGGAGACGTGGAAAAAAGGCAAATTCTCTCAATTGCTCAGGTTTTCATTCAACCCACTATGGAAGCTATACCGAGCAAAATGTATTTCCCATATTCGGGAAGTATTATCATGTTTCTTTGATTTTTTTCGTTAGGTCATAGTGGAAGCTACGAATTTAACAATTGAAGGACAGATTCTTCTATGAAGAGAATTAACGCCTGGGCGATCTTTCGTCGGGAGGATCATCTACGCCCCTCTCATTCAAAATGAAAACAGCTTCTCTCTCGGCATGGTAAGGGCTGTCTACAATTCTAGCGATTCGATTCTTGCCGGTCTTTCGAATGTATACTCTGTAAGTGCTGGTATGAGCGACGACGTGCCCGCCCGTTGCTCTAGTTGGATCGCCAAAGTAAGCATCAGGCGATGCTTGCACTTGATTTGTCACGACAACTGCGATATTGTAAATCTCGGCAGCCCTGACTAGAGTGTGCATAAACTTGTTGAGCTTTTGCTGCCTCTCGGATAGCGTCCCCCTTCCCAGGAATTCTGCCCGATAGTGAGCTACAGCACTATCGACGAGCATAAGACGGATGCCATTGTTCCGCACTTGCTGACCTAGCTCACCGAGAATTAGCTCTTGGTGTGAAGAATTGTACGCCTTTGCCACTATTATTCCATCAAGTATTCTCGCCGAATCAAGACCACGAGACTTTGCGATTCCGATGATTCTCTCGGGTCGGAAAGTATTCTCAGTATCGAGGTAGAGGGCTTTTCCGCTGAGACCGCCTAGATCCATTGGGCATTGAACCATCACGCATAGCGTGTGACATATCTGCGTCTTTCCAGAACCAAACTCGCCGTAAAATTCCGTTACCGCTTGGGTCTCTATTCCTCCGGCGAGCAGATCGTCAAGGTTAGTCGAGCCAGTGCTGATTCTGTCGATCGCCTTTCTCCGTTTGTAAATCTCGGTCGCCGATACGAAGTTTTCTCCGAGATAGCGGAGCTCGACCAGTTTCTGTCGAGCACACTCACAAATATCTGCAGCACGCTGCAAATCTGATCCGATCGCATCTGCAACCTCGCTGGGCGACTTTGCAGCGAGGTCTGTGACCGTGATTATTCCGGCATTGTTGAGTTTGGATTTTAGCGCGGGTCCGACTCCGTCTAGATCTTCTACGGGCAGGAATACCACGGGTTCGGATCGTGGGGCGGAATCCAAACTATCATCATCCGCTAAATCAGAAGAGTGTTTTGGCCCATTCTCTTCACCAGCAAATGCCATCTATTATACCAAGTCACGGGAGATTGTTAAGATGGTCTCCCGTCTTAAAAATACAGCCGAATCACGGGGTCACTCTCGATATCGTTCTTGGAAACAGGCTCGCGCCCCTGATATGCTTTAGACCGCAGAGCCAACGGGTAGTGCGCTCTACGCCTATACCGAAACCCGAGTGCTCTGGCATACCATACCTTCTAAGGTCCAAATACCAGGAAAACGATTCCGTCGGAAGTTCCTGGGAGCGTATTCTTTTCATCATGACCTCGTAATCATGCACTCTCTGGCCTCCGGTCGCGATTTCGCCGTAACCTTCAGGTGCTATGAGATCAGCAGATTTCGTGACTTTATCGTTGGATTCTTCCGTCATGTGATAGAAGCTTCTTGCGCTGAGCGGATAGCCCGTGATGAAAAAAGGAACTTCGAACTGCTTCGAAATTAGCTTCTCGGCCTCTGTGGGGACATCTTCCCCCCACTCGAAGTCAACTCCTGACCTTGACGCGATTGTTCTCGCCTCGTCGTAGCTAATCCGTGGAAAAGGATTCTCAGGAAATTTGAATTTCCTTCCAAGAATAACAAGCTCCTCGGAGCAATGATCCAAAACTCTTTGTGCCATTGCCCTAACAAGCTCTTCTTGTAGCTTCATGTTTTTCTCTTGGTTTGCAAAAGCTTGCTCAGCCTCGATCATCCAGAACTCAGTGAGGTGTTTGCTCGTCTTTGATTTTTCTGCGCGAAACGCAGGCTGAAATATGAAGACTTTGCCGAGCGCGGCAATCGCTGCTTCTTCGTACAGCTGCGCACTCTGGCTCAGGTAGGCTTTCTTACCGAAGTACTGGAGCTCGAACAGGGTTGAGCCGCCCTCGACTGCATTTTGCACTATTGTAGGCGCGGATATCAGCGTAAACCCATTCTCCACAAAATAGTCGAAAGTTGCATAGATGACGTTCGCTCGTATCTTCAAAACTGACGAAACTTTTCTACCGCGCAGTGCAAGATGCCTGTTGTCGTACAGAAAAGACCCGGACGATTTTACTGCACTTTTCGTTATCGGCCAGGGTTCGGCTGGAGCGAGAATTACAAAATCAGAAACAGAGATCTCTTTTCCTCCCGGAGCCCTTTTGTCATCACGAATCGTGCCTGACACTCCAACAGCAGATTCCCTCGTTGCTTGTTCAAACGCACGAAAAGCGTTTTCAGAAACACGATCCTTTTTACTCGCTGCCTGAATGTAGCCAGTTCCGTCCCTCAACATTGCAAATTTTATTCCTCCGATTGAGCTTTTACTCACAATCCAGCCAGCAATGCCCGCTTTGGTACCTGACGGTAGTGCAAGCGCTTCTTTGATCGTGTGAGTCCTCTCGAAGTCTGATTTCAATTAGTTACGAATCATATCCTGCTGTAATTATTCAAAAGAATATCTCAGTTGCTCAAATTTTGGAGCAAGCGTTGCAGAATGCTGACCGGTCATAGAAATTCGCGGAGCACATCGGCCGCGGTTGCAATTCCGTCGTAACGATCTGATATATCCTTTAACCTCAGCATGTTTTGTTTGTAGCGTTTATCTTCAATACAACTTTCAATCGAGTTCTGGAGCCGCGCCGAGGAAAGTCTCTCCGATCTTATGCTTATCCCCAACCCAAGCTTTTCGAATTTCTGCGCGTTCCAAATTTGTTCGCTGTGGTTGAATATTGGAATTACGACTGAGGGTTTAGCGTCATTGATGCACTGGGCAATGGTGGTGTGTCCTGATCTCGCCACCAGAACGTCGCTCAGGGCAAACAACTCGTCTTTGATCGGGCACCACTCGTACACCCACGCCCCACTCGCGAGCTTGCTCGGCACTGAAGTTCCCGAAGGAAACCCCTTGGAGATCACAACATTGTACCTTCTCGCCAAGGTAGAAGCGGACTCGATCACGGGATCTATGAATGCCTTCTTTGTAGCGTTTGGTCCGCTTATCTGCATGAAAACGATCGGTCTCGAATCCATTTGGAGGGAGTGATGCACTTGAGCCAAACGAGACTCGGCAATTGTCACTTTTGATGTCATGAAGCCGGTAAATCGAATCTTGTTTGAGACGTCGACGTTCGAAATGTTCGCTTCTCCGATGGTGTTGGGAGGCGGCAGATCCGGAAATAAGACCTCGTTGCTAGCTGACCAGAACAATCCAAGCAAATCCGCTTCTGCCCTTTCGAGCAGGTCACCATACATTCCCTTCCGAAAACGCGGCGGAAATAAGATTCTAATTTGGTTAAGAATTGTTACAACTGGATAAAACCTTGATTTGGCTGCGAAGACAGCCGACAGTCTCGAGTCGGAGAGGACAACGCGCGGATTGTAACTAGATATTTTCTCCGTCTCAAACGCTATTTGCTTCCCAAATGCCGAAAAGGCGCGGGGGAAGCTAAATATTGTTCCGGCTCCGGAGACTCCTCCGGCGATATTCCAGTTCATGTCAACGGAGGGCGAGTAATTGACTGCCCTGTTGTATTTTTTCAGGTAGTCGTACGCTTCATCAAAGCTAGAGTAGAGAAATTCGTAATTGCCCGTCCGCTGCAAGTTGTTCGCTATAGCTTCAACGCGAGTAACGTGCCCTAGTCCAGAGCCGAAAACCGCCGCGTAGATCCTTTGCATTTGGTGAACTTTTTACTCGCTGAAACCCAACCGTACTGGTTTGAATTCAAAAAGGCGCCGACTGATCGAGAAAGCCGTTTTGAAAAATGTATACATTTTCGGCTTGATAAGATAATATATCCTGATCTAGGACAGCAAGATAATTTGTGATAGCATTATACTGAAATTCAAAGTTTCGAGCTCACTCCGCCGCCAGGCCGTAATTCCTCAAAAACCTGAGCTTCGAATTTTTCGATTTGCGTATCCGGTAGCAACCACTGGTCCGGCAGGGCTCCGGCTTTCATTGAGAGATTTGATAGAAACTCTTCGGGACTCCAGTTTTCTTCGACCGGCACTTGGGGAAGAAGTAAGCCAGATCCGAAGGGCCATTTCATAATGAGGCCGTCCTTTCCGATCACGATCTTCTCCGGATATTTTTTAGGGTCATCGACTCTAACGAT
>JASHSF010000022.1 GCA_030036955.1 Nitrososphaerales archaeon | reverse complement strand
ATTTTCAGCGTAAGAATCATTTCCGCTTTGGAAATCGAAGCGAAAGAAATCACTCGTCTTCTGTTCTTTTGAATCTTCAGTTTCAAAGCTAGTCCCATTGTCGCTGGGACAAGTAGAGCTTAACTATCACTTTTCAGTACTCTATTAATAGATATAGGGGATGATTTTTCATCGGCGGGCGCGTCCCGAATGAAACGAGCTCCGTTCGCTTCTAAACCCGATCGTGGAAGCCTTTAACCAACATCATCGGGAAGCAAGGCTCTTTTAATTCATCTCACCATTCTTGGTGATAGCGCAGCTTTTCTAAACAATGGTACGGTTGTTTCCCGGATGAATTGACAAATAGTTAACTCCGCAATGAGTAGGCGTTTCGGAATGAAAGTGCAAAGCGAAACAAGAGTATTTATTGCGACGGTCGTAGGAATCTCTTTCTGGGGTTTGTCCGGTACTGCGGCCCAGGCACTTTTTCAAAAATTTAATTTTCCTGTAGTCGGATTGCTCTCTCTCCGTCTGATTTGCTCGGGAGCGATCATTCTTGCTGCGCTCCGACCCGCGAAACCGCTGCGATCAGATCTTTCTAAACTAATTCCAATTGCGGTGTTTGGTTTCTTGGGTTCTCAGTTTACCTACCTTGCAGCAATTCAGAATTCAAACGCCGCGACTGCAACGCTCCTACAATTCCTGTTCCTCCCCATAGTTGCCTCGTATGAGGCTCTCACTGGCGCGATCAGATGGTCAGCGCGGTGGACGCTAGTGATTGTGCTTGCCATAGTTGGGACTCTGCTCCTAATCGGAATTCTGGGATACGGCTCGATACATTTGCTCATAACCCTGCCGGGCCTTGCGTTTGGCTTGCTGGCAGCTTTGAGCGCAGCCTTCTACGCTATCTATTCCCGCCCAATCGTCAAGACCAAAGGGCCCTGGTGGCTCACAACTTGGGGCTTTTTGATTGCCGGTGCAATTTCTCTTCCCTTCGGAGCATTGTCTCTGTACGGTTACGCTCCGCCTAGCAATCTTGCAGCTAGACTAGACATTTTGCTGCTGGTTCTTTTCGTAATAGTTTTCGGCACGATTATCTCATACGGATCTTTTCTGTTCGGCTTACAGAAGCTCACCGCGACAGAGGTAGGAGTTATTTCATCCTTGGAGCCGATTACGGCAGCAATTGCCGCGTATGCTTTCCTCGGAGTAATTCTAACGAACCTTCAGTATCTTGGAGGAGCTCTGATTCTGGCGGCGGTGGTATTAATCGCGCTGGGCAGCCGAAAAAAAATGCTTAGATCTTAAGAGCTCGGCTTATCCTGCAGCAGGAGCTCGAACTTGCTTTCCTTTCGCCCGAAGTAGTAAATTGCGATGAGGCCGATTGCAGTTAGACAAATTCCAGCCAAGTAATCGCCCGAGAAGAAGAGGCTGCTGGATATTGTTCCGAGCGTGAGAAGCAGAGCGCCCGAAAGGAAGCTGAATTGCAACTTTTATCGCTCAGTGCTTAAAAGGAGCAGTTCGAAACTATATAGTTGCTGTTTTCGCGGCCAGCTAAATCCTTACGGATCTTTAGGTTGCTCTCAAAGTCTTCAAACAATCCATAAATTAAATCACGCCGTTCAAAACTGATTGTTCTGGCCCAAAACATGGATGATGAAAAAGAAATCAGAATCTCCAAAGAAACGCTGGATGAGCTTTCAGAGGATTTTGAAGAGACAAGTCTTGGTGATCCTATGGGAGCTAGGAGGCAGTTTCGCTCCAAAGAAGACGGAGCTCATGTTAGAGAATACGATGATAATTTTACGGTCCACATCGATCGCGCAGATCCAAGAAAGCGCCCGCTACAGCACCTGCTACTCGACTCGCCTGAAACGCTGGGCGCCCTGTTTTGTGCGAACCTTCTGAGCCACAGGGAAGAACGAGCAAGCGATTCGCGAACCAATCCCCTTGGGTTTCTCGCCTCGTTCCTCTTCCTCAATTATCTCTTTCGAGATCTCAAGCGAATCTTGCGCTTTCTGTTTTTTTAGCAAGTCAAAAAAGAAGGCTTCCGAATGGCGCTGATAAAGCCAGAGACAAAAAGGCTCGTCAGCGTAATAATGAAACTTCTCCCCGTAGCGCTTCGATACAGAAGCGACCGTAGAGAAATCAAGCGTGCGGAAGGTAGGTTAGTCAATCCCGAGAAGTACGCCCGGCACGCAAAGCGAGCCGTAGCATCTTTCCTCGAACTCGGCCCGGCTTTCATCAAGCTCGGTCAGCTCCTTTCCGTTCGCCCTGACGTTCTTCCGCAGCCGTATATCAACGAATTCTCAAAGCTGCAAGACGAAGTGCCGCCCGCGGATTTTATGGAAGTGAAACCAACTATCGAGCAAGAGCTCGGCCGTCCGATATCAGAGATATTCGAATCCTTCGACCCAAATGCAGTGACGGGAGCAAGCCTCGGGCAAGTTTACCGAGCTCGGTACGCGGGGCAGGACGTCGTAGTAAAGGTGAACCGTCCAAACATCCGCGAGAGAGTGAGCATTGACACAAAGGTTCTGAAGAGACTTGTTCCCCTTGTCGGAAGGTTTATCGATTCTTCGCTTCTATTCTCGGTAGGTTCAGTGGTTGATCAATTCAACGAGACCGTCCAGGATGAAATGAATTACAAGATGGAAGCTCACAACCTTCTGGCGATAAAAAAGAACCTAAAGTCGGAAAAGAGCATAATTGTACCGGACCTAATTCCTTCGCTTTCGACTGAGCGGGTCATCGTCCTCCAGTACGTTGACGGGATAAAGATAAGTGACATCAATGGGCTCGACGCTGCGGGCGTTGACAAGAAAAAATTGGCACGGCGCGTCGCCCGCGTTTATTTCCGGATGCTACTGAGCCAGGAAATATTTCACGCCGATCCCCATCCCGGGAACATATCGGTAATGCCTGACGGAAAAGTAATCCTGTACGACTACGGCATGGTAGGGGAGCTCGACGACGAAACTCGATTGAATCTGGTTCGCTTCTACACGGCGCTCGTCGACACCAACGCCCAGAGAATCGTAGAGGTAATGCTGGAGCTCGGTCTTCTCCAACCCACTGCGAACAGGTACGTCATACAGCGAGGAGTCGAGCTGGCCCTGGCGGACATGCAAGGGAAGAAAGTTGAAGAAAGCGAAGTGAAGGCACTGATGGAAGTAGCCAATCGTACCATCTACCAGTTTCCGTTCAAGCTGCCGAAGAACCTCGTCCTTTATCTCCGCATGCTATCGATCCTCGAAGGCGTTTGCCTCGCGCTGGACCCAGATTTTCGTTTCATACGAATTCTTGGAAGGTTGCTTGAAGATGAGGGTCTCGTCGAGCAAGCTTACAGCGCGGAGCTGAGGGAGCAGATCAAAAGGCTCGTAAAGTCGATCGATTCTGCAATTGATCTTGCCCCGATGCTGAAGAATTACATCGAACTCAGACAAAACAGAGAGCTGAATGGAGATTACGGTATTCCTGGAAAGCGCCGTAGCGGTTCCTTCATCTCAGGAGCTCTAGTCGGGGCTGGAATAGTTGGAGTTGGCTCTTCCCTGTTGCTCTACGGTTCAAGCGCAAGCAAAGTTGCCCTCGCAGTTTCCGCAATTATGTTTCTTATTGGCTTGACGCTGCAGAGATCTAGGTCATAGCGGCTAGCCCCGTTTGCAAACAAAACCATAGTGATAAGGTCCTGCGTTGAACTTTCTAAGTTTCAGCCCGGCTTCCTCCAATATGGCGCGGGCTTTGCTTTCGGCCAGACGAATTTCCGGAGGCGGACCGACAGGCGTTTCTTTCGCGTGCCAGTCAATGTCAATTATCGCAGAATTCGATTTTGAAATCCTCAGCACCTCATTCAGAAATTTCATCTTGTCATCCAAATCATGAAGAATGTTAGCGAATATCACGACGTCAGCCGAGAGCGGGGGAATTCGAGTTTCGGAAACGTCCGCTTTCGTGATTTTGATGGTGGCAGCATTAACCTTCGACCTTTGGGCGTGCGATCTCAAATAGTCGAGCATCAGGTCGCTCGAATCCACCGCGTACACAATCCCTTTAGGCTGAATCCTTTTCGCGATTGGAATTGTGAAAAAGCCCGGACCGCAGCCCAAATCAGCTACCGTGATGCCCGCACTCAAATTCAACTGATCAAGAATTGACTCGGGATCCTGCCATTCCTTGCGTTCATGCGCTAAAAGTGCGCGTGCAAACTCATCTTCGTCCAAAAGATCTCTCCCCTGGTTGGTTTCTGAGGAGTTTGACGGGATAAAGGTATATGCGAATCATTGAGCAATGATTTTGAAAACCAGGAGTTAAAACGAGTCACCTTGAGCAAGACGCAACCGATCTCAGGAAGCGAGCAGGCTGTTCGGCTCGAGTCAAAGAAGTATTCTTTCCTCGTCGAAGACACGAGGCCGGTACTGAACTTCGAGCTAAAGTCAAAGACCACTAGAGAAGCTAGTGACCAAATAGCAAAGCAAAATCTGACGATTGAGCTCCACTCGCCACTGTCGGGAGAAATTTTCGAAGCGAGGACTCCAAAAGGTCGGATCGAAGTCGACAACGACGGAACGATCACTTGCTTTTCTACAGGCGAAACGTTCGATGTGTCGCTCTTTCTTGGTCGCAACGTTTCAATTACTATGAACAAGAAAACGGGAGAGGTAGTGCTGAGGACGCCTTCGAAGATAAAATCGATCGAAGATCAGAGGGTAAGCGGTAAAGCGTCGTCTACGGAACCTTTTACTGATTCGGTCAAGTTGGTACTGGAATAAGGGTTCGAAGAAAAATGGAAGAGGATATGCTGAGCGAACTTGAACTCGAGCGCCTACGGTGCGCAATGTGCGGCCGAATCATTCCATTTACCTTTAAGAAAAAGGATCCAAAGCAAGAATTTACCATACCGAGCTTCACGCTCGTTGAATCAAAACCCGTTTGCTACAGGTGTTACCATCCGGAAGAGCTCGGATGATTCGTTCTCGAATCATCTTTTTTAACCCCAGATTTTCATGTAATTTGATGTCGAGCGAGACCATCGAGCGGCTGCTGGTACAGAATTCGAACGTCAGGTTTGCCGCCATCATAGGTCCCGGGGGCAAGATCCTAAAGGGCGGAATGCGCCCGGACACAAAGTCTCTCGAACCCGCATCGAAGGCAGAGCAGCTCTACCTTCAGTGGACAACCATGCATCGCTCCGGACACGATTGGAACAAGTACCTTGGGCGCAGGAGTTATTTGCTAGACAAAAGGGAAAGGGTCAACATTTACACTTTCAACATGGACGACAAGCACGTTTTGCTCGTGTCAACCGATCCGGTTGAAACTAACACTCTCGGAGATCAAATACTCGCCATGCTCCTTAGTCCGCAGGCGGAACTTCCTAAGAAACCCAAGAGCTAGAGCTTCTTGCCCGAGCTCTTAAGGGCCGCCATAACGAGATTTTTCACGCCATAAGGATCCGCGACGTGATGGAAAACGAGCACGACGTTGCCTTGATTTACGAATTCGATGTCGCCGTATGTCACGCTCGTGCCCGTTCCGGTGCCGGTGTACAATCCGCCGCGACCGTAGCCTGTTCGCACGCCTCCATACATTCTCCTGCTGTTCGTTACAGCTACGCTAGTATTCGCAAGTGGATAAGCTCGGACAATCGATCCTAGAACGTCATCAACGACGCAAACTCTCATGTTGGTTAATACCTCATTGATTGACGGATGGCGATGAATGATACCTTTAGAGAATGTCCTCCGCCAGATAACTTGCTCCCCCTGCAGGAGCAAAGCAGGATTAGAAACTGGGATCGGAGCAGCGTTGCCGCCAGCAGTATCAGGAGGAGCGGATACAGTCGTGATGTTTTCATTCGGAACGCTCTTTGAAGCTTCAGCGCGGGCGGCGTCGTCGTGCTGACCTATCAAGACCGTATGGGCGGGACTGTTTGCAGCTTGGGGAGCGCCGATTTTTATCCAGCAAGCTTCGCAGAGCAATTTATCATTGTAGATATGAGCAACTGCACCGAGCGGCTGTCCGCACGATGTGCAATTCAACTATTGACCAACTCTTTCTCCAATATCCTCGATCGAGCTCAGGATCCGCTTGCGATAAATCCTTTTTCCGAGTCAAGCCTGAGGTATAAAGAAATCCAAGGAGAATGACTCGAACTGACGCTAGATTTTGGCGCGCTTTCGAGAATTCGCGCTTCCTGGATTCTTGTAACAGCAATCGTCGCTGGCTACGTTATTGGACAAGTGACAAGCGGAATTTACTACTGTCAGAATATCCAACCTTTTCTTGCTGGCACGGCTTGTCCGGCTCTGCTCAATTTTCTCGTCCAGTATAACTTCATGGTGATTTACTACCACGGCTTCTGGGAACTGTTCACGTCAATCTTCGTCACGAATTCCCTAGACGACGCTTTCCTGAATGCGATTGCTGTAATCATTCTCGATTTGTTCATGACGAGCTATATCAACCGAACTAGGTATTTTGCCATATTCTTTGCAACAGCAATCTTTGGAAACTTGCTGACGCTGCTGCAGGGTCCTCTCTACTCGAGCGCAGGCGCCTCTGGAGGAATCTTTGGGCTCTTCGCTGCGTCATTTTCTTTCATCTGGGCTGAAGAGAAGAGAATCGACAAGCCAACCCTGGCCATATTTCTCATCATTTTTCTCGCGAGCAGCTTGCCTCTCCAAGGTAACCTCCAGGTTAACTGGGTGGCGCACGTCGGAGGATCGCTGGCGGGCTTTATCGCAGGTCCGCTGCTTTACCTTTCTCTCAAACCGGAATTGAGTGAGTACTCGCTGACATCTTTTCATTCAAAGCACCAGGCCCTGATCTTCATCCTGATTTTGATCCTGGTTTTGGGTTCCGCAGCTCAGTTCTTGTCGTTTATTTTCGGATACTAGTAACTGCGATGCGAGAATCTGGAAAATTTCGTTTGCCAAGCATTAAGCAGATTTATTGAGTAATCCTAAATAGAGCTCAACCGAAGACCCAGTAAACCAACTCAGTTCAAGAGTTTCGCTGGACATTTACAACCCAGGATCCTAAGAATTCGGCAAAAAGTTGATCAGCAAGTTCATGGTTGGAATTAGAAGTGCGGCGGACAAAAGACCGAGGCTCGCGGAAGCAGACGAGGTCAGCCCGTTGGACAGCTTTGTCAACTTTTGGAATTTTCTGAAGTCAAAATACCAATCGATTGGGATTAGTCATTTACTTATCATCCTCACGGCACTTCATCTCTTCGCAATATCCTTTCCAAGCGGGGACAGCTGCGTCGGAAGTAACGCAGGTTGTGTTTTTGACGAAGCTTACTACGTTCCGGCAGCCAATGATCTGATCGCAGGGGTAGCAGCAAATGTAGAACACCCATTCCTAGGCAAGCTCTACGGCGCCATTGGCATCCTCCTTTTCGGAAACGATTCTTTCGGCTGGCGCATAATATACGTGATAATTGGAGTTGCCACGGTTTGGATATTTTACGAGCTCGCGCATTTGTTTCTGTCAAAAGAAAAGTCTCTTTTTGCGGCGTCCCTGCTCGGATTTGAAACGCTGTTCTTCATTCACACTTCGCTCATCCTACTCGAAGGTCCTCCGATCTTTTTTGGACTGCTTGGCTTCCTGCTTTACTTCAGGAAGTATTACATCTGGTCGGCAGTTTCTTTCGGTCTTTCCATCTTGTCCAAAGAATGGGGGATCTATTTTGTAGGGGCCCTCATCTTTTACCAGCTTTACCATTTGTACTCGACGCGGAACGAACCGAACTCCGCACTTACGAAGCCCCGATTGATTCGCTACGCACTTTTCATCATCGTTATACTACTCGTTGTAGGGATTCCCCTTCAACTGTACGATTCGATCTACCATCCCAACACGAATGACATCGGGTGCAATGCGAACGCGCCATCTCCGCCCGCGTATTCTCAACCACCCAGTTGCGGAACGAATGTACAGGGCACGCCGATTACCAATCCCATTCAAAACATCGAGCAGTGGGTCACTTATCAAAGTGCTCTAAAGATTTCACCCACGGATGCATTGGACCCCTGGCACTTTGCTTGGAATTGGATTAACCCGTTCACAGTTCAACCCGACAACTACTTCGTCACGTCAATCACCTATACCGTTACCACTCGTCTTTCGAATGGAACCGTCGTGAGCACAGTCACCAAGGTTACACATCCCATAGACTGGGTGGGAATCGGAAATCTGGTAATTTGGTACTCAATATGGGCCATTGTTCCTTACCTCATCCTGAAGCCCATAATCACGAAGAAACTAAATCAGCTCGAAGCATTCGTGGGGACTTGGATTTTCGCGACATATGCTCCCTCGCTTTACATTTCAGCGATCGTTCACAGGGTTGTGTATGCGTTCTACTTCATAAACGTCGATCCGGGCCTGTGTCTTGGTATACCAATGCTCATTACTTTCATCACACCGGACGACATCAAGCTCCAGAGAATCCTGATGCTGATTTGGCTCGGGGCAGCGATTTTGTTCTTCGTACTGTTCTTCCCGGTTCATCCGCTTGACTTTTAGACTTAAGAATTCGGAAGCTGGAGGAAACCTTTTTCCCGAGCTTTGAAGAAATTAAGTTGAAAAATTTTCTTCTTACCGCTTAAAAGATCTCGTGATACAAAATGGTTCTCGTTATGTTAAATGAAATCAAATTCGAGGCTACGAAATTCGAATCTCGAACGATGCCGACTCCGGACATGAAAGGTAAAGAAGTAATTTACTGGATCAAAGTCGAGACGCACGACAAGAGGCTCGCGACGGATCTACAGCGCTTTCTAAGCGGCTCTGCCAAATACATCGATCTTAGAGTCCCGAGCGCTTTCATTGCGACAAAGACAGAGCTCGAAGATTACCGACCCCAAACTTCCCGAAGCTACTCTTCCAGCTCGGAAGTAAGATCAAGCTCGATTCAGGAGCAGCGCGAAAGGGAGAACGAGGAAAAATTCCAAGTAGAGATAATTCTTCGCAGACTGCTCCCAGATGCGAGGACTGGACAGTCCCAATCTCCTTACGGCTAATCAGTTCTTTAGTTTCGGTTATTTTTCGCCGGGAACAGATCCTCTGAGTTATCGACCGGGGTTGCCATCCTAAGGATATCTTCTTGCAGAATTGTTTTTTTGGCTCCTGTCAACGCATTCTGCGCTTCATAGCAGAGTTCTGCTTCCTCTCTTTGCCCTTTGCGCATGTTGAGCACGGTCAAAATTTCGTACTTGACAGCCCTTCCTGACTCGTCGACCATGACGATGTCGCCTCTTTTGTATTTGAAAACGGTTGCCAAAGCCTATATCTCGTACTTATTGGTCTCAAGGGAATATAATGCTATTTTCATATCAACAATAGAGTATTGAACGTCCAAAGCAATCGTGTTAAATACGATGAATTGTGCCATTTCGAGGTCATCGCATTCAAGCTGGGGATGCAATTTTCTAGAATAGCTTTTCCGATTGCCAGTACGGGAGAAAATCGCGATGAAAAAAAAGTCGGCCAGGCGGGGTAGCAATGATGCATCAAAGCTTGCCTTAGCCTATTCCAAATATTACGAAGGGAAAATGGAATCTGTTCCAAAAGTTCCAATAAGAAGTCTCGATGACTTTTCCATCTGGTACACCCCTGGCGTCGCGGCTGTAAGCCTTGCAGTGGCAAAAAATCACGATCTTTCCTTTGAGTACACCAACAGGTGGAACATGCTCTGCATACTTACTGATGGTTCCCGAGTGCTAGGTTTAGGGGACATTGGTCCTGAGGGATCTCTTCCGGTCATGGAGGGCAAGGCGCTGATTTACAAATACCTCGGAGGTGTCGACGCGATTCCGTTACCTGTTTCGGCTCATGAAGTGAAAGATATCGTGGCTACCGCGGTGAATTTGGAACCAGCGTTTGGGGCAATCCACTTAGAAGATATTGCATCACCAAAGTGCTTTGAAATCCTCGATACGCTAAAGGGGAAGCTTCAGATTCCTGTTTGGCACGACGACCAGCAGGGCACGGCGGGAGTGACTCTAGCTGCACTTTACAATTCGCTAATAGTTACGAATAGAAACATCGACGACGTGAGAATCGTTCTTTTCGGAGCCGGGGCCGCGAACATTGCCTCAGCTCGGCTTATGATTAACGCTGGGTTTCCAGCGGATAATCTCGTGTTAGTTGATTCAAAAGGAATCTTGAACCCGGAGAGAGAAGACATAGATCAAATGATGCTATCGAACAAGTGGAAATACGACCTTGCTTTGAAGACTAACGGTGAGAGACTCTCCGGAGACATCGAAATCGCCGCGAAGAATGCGGACGTGCTGATAGCAGCTTCAAAACCCGGGCCCCGTACCCTTTCTAGGAAAACGCTCGAACTTATGAACAAAAATGGAATTCTATTCGCGCTGTCAAACCCTGTTCCCGAGATCTGGCCAGCCGAAGCGAAAAAGGCTGGAATGAATATAATTGCCACCGGGAGAAGTGATTTTCCAAATCAAGTGAATAACAGCCTCCTATTCCCTTCGATAATCAGGGGCGTGCTCGACGTGAGGTCCAAAGCCGTTCCTGACGAAGTTATAATTGAGGCTGCAAAAGCGCTAGCCAGTTACTCCAGAACGAAAAAGACTCTAGATGAAACTCATATCTTGCCCACCATGATGGACTGGGAAATTTATCCGCTCGTTGCAGCAGTTGTAGGAACAAAATGCATACGTATGGGCATTGCGAGGAAAAAAGTGAGCCAGAAAGGACTCGAGAAACGTGCGAGTCAAGTGATTGAACGTTCTAAGGAAATCATAGATTCACTGCAGGAAAAAAATCTGATTAGGAAACTACCGAGGTACAGTGCAGGTTAAGCTAGAAATGTCAGAAAAATCTTCCAAAGGAGAGAAAAGCGCGGGCCAGAAATTCAGCGTTCGCGAGATAAACCGCGGGGAACTGAAGAACGCAGCCGAGCTCGTGACTCGTCTCAAAAAATTGAATGGAGAGTTTGACCCTCTTTTGAAAAATTCTGAAGGGGTTGAAGCTGAAGCTCTTCGAACGTTGGATGAGGCGGTATCCGGAAAAACAAGCGTCGTACTCGTCGCCATTAGCAAGTCGAAAGTCGTTGGCGTCGTGAGAGCGGATCTTAGGGA
>JASHSF010000189.1 GCA_030036955.1 Nitrososphaerales archaeon | reverse complement strand
GGCTGCCAAATATCCGGAGGGATCTGAAGCGGTACGGAACCTTTACGCGACACCATTTCGATTCATAAAGAACAGAATGCTGCTGCTTTGAATGGTTTATGCCGATTATCGTAAGAGTGAGTATTTCAGCGTGGCAGCTCTGCTCATGCCGCTTACGTCGTCGACCGCCTCGTAGTATGTAATAGCCTGTTCAAATTCCAAAATCGCACGCTTTTCGCGCACTTCCTTCGCCAGTTCTTTGCACGCAAGTGCAGTCTTGCCCGCCATCTCATACCACTTGCCCGCGCTTTGGAGATCCTCGGACTTTACGTAGCACTCGGCAATCCACGCCATAATGCCTATTCTTGAAGCAGGCTTGAGACCAGCGTCATTGAGGTGGGACTCTAGCAGTTTCGCTGCTGAGACAAACTCGTTCCTTTTCATCAGGAATATCGATTCAGCCACGAATCCCAATTAGCCTACGCACCTCCCCTTCAAAGGAGCGGAAGGAAGGAAAAATGGATGGTCTAAGGATTCGAGCTAGTTTGTGAAGATCAGAGACTGTTTCGCGCTACAGGACTCGAGGCCTTACATCGCAACTACCATTGGAGCTTGCGGTGTTTTTCTTTCAATGCCGTATCTCGCTGCCTTGTCGAGATCGAGGCCCCTCTTCCTGCACATGTTCGCAACGAATCGAAGCATCGCTCTTCCTCCTAAGCTAATGAGCGTTCCGGTCCCGACTCGCGAAAACACGCTCGGGTCCCTCCCACTTCTGCCCTTCCTGAAAGCATCTCGAGAAGCGAGCTTGGCAAGGTGTCGGTAAGAAGCGTAGTAAACCGCGAGCTGAGAATCGTTGAGGGTAATTGAGGAGAATGCTCTGTTCTTGATGAGTCCAAGAGGCACGTTTTGCATTGGTGTTATGGTGAATTCGAATGGCTTCCCATCATCCAAGGTTGAGTTGCTCATGCTGTTAATGAGTGCGACAGTATCCCAGTTGTCTTCATCGGTCTCACCGTCCTGCCCGACCTGCACCGTGAACGCGGGCCGCCAGTAGTACTTGTTCATCACATAGGTCCCCTGCCAAACTATATCTGGCCAAGTGCCATCTGGGCCTATTTTGAGCGGAAGAGTCTTGTTGGGCATGTGCTTCTTTGCAAGCGTGTTGCTTCCTGTTTCCACTCCCACTTGAAGGCCAATCCAGTTATCGTCGCTAGCCTTTATGATCTGAGACAATTTCCTCATAAGGTCAGGATACGCAGCTGGAATTGAAATCCTACCGTGAGTGGGATTCATGTGCTCTATTCCCTTTGTCTCCATCACTGTCGTCAAAAGCTCGCTCAGCGATTCGTAATTGGGCACAAAATTCCTTCCGTGGTCGTAAGCAAATATTTCGTCGCTGTGCAGCCACGCATGGTTGATACCCGCTCTGACGTTTACTTCGAGCTCCTTTCTCACCATCATCGGTGGGTAGTAGCGCAAGGGCCTCAGGGTGACTTCGCAAAAGTCGCACCCAATTCCGCACCCGCGCATACACTCGGTCATTCCCTTGATCGAAGGGTTCACAATTGTTGGAATGTCTTCGAGCTTGGGGTATTGCTTCGCAAACTGGTAGCGAGTAACAAATCTCTCGTCGCCGATCCACTGTTTGTGAAAATTGTTATCAAATGTCTGAAAGCCTTTGTAAAATCCGTTTTGCGGGCTCGTTCCGTTTACGAGATAATCGAAGAGCTCCGGAACAATGTCATCGCATTCGCCCTGGTATGCGTAGTCGATTCCGAGGTTGTCCAATTCCTCCGGTCGAATAGTTAGCTCCCATACGCCCGGACCGCCAACCACTAGCTTGGCCTTTTTACCTGCACGTGCGCTGTTGACTTCCTTCATTAATTGCACAAATTCTCTTGCGACGTAAGCGGGTGCATCGGTCCCGAAGAAGATCGAGTACGACATTGTCAGGGGAGCTAGCCCTAGAGGATCCATCGTTGTTACGCCGATGAGCTCCGTATCGTCATCAACGAAATCAGCCACGTGATCTTCGTGGGCTACGACGACATCTTCAGGACCGTACTCGCTCAAAAGCGCGGCTTCTAGCTTCCTTAACGGATATGTCGCAAAAACTGCCCGGCCGTCTGCACTGGGTTTTGGGGGCCTGCCCTTAAGGTAGCCGTAGATAGAACTCGGGACGAAGCTTGTCGGAGCACTCGGAAGAAAATCCAAGAGCGGAAAATTTCTGTAATCATGTGATAGCGTCGTATCGGATACTAACACGTATTTTGCCATTTAAGATCCCTATTCTAGGTTTAATTTTCAAGCTCGGAAGGATAAAATATCACATTGGTATAGAGTCTCTTCAAGCACGAATTAGCCAGTTATTCTCCATTACCTCAAATTAAAGTCTTTACCTCGTTGGCCACGGACAAAAAAATTGGATTGTTCGTCTCAGGCTCAACCCGATTTTTATTATGGAAGAATCTTTCGTCTCGTGCTCCGAATCTCAGTTTATTTTGCAAGCAATTTAGAGCTCGTCGAAGCACGATAAATTCTTGCTGATTTTTAGCATTAACGAGCGCGCCTAACTCGTAATCTTTCACAGGACCTCCGAATTTCGAGTGTGTCGCGATCCGCTATAGTTAGGCATAATCACGGAATTGTACCCTTAATGATCAAACTCCGGTTAAGGAAAAATTATAGGTGCGCCGCTACATTCTCTCATCTTGAGAATTGGCTACCGAACAATCAAAATTATCCGCTGGAGCAAGAAGATCGAGGATGCAGGTAGAGCTCGATATTCTGCAGACGATCAACTCGGGAATTGATCGTCCGACCCGAATAATGTACCGGACGAACCTATCCTGGAGTGTGATGCAGAGCTTCCTCGTCATACTCGAAAACCAGGGCCTCATTATCACGAAGAAAGAAAATGGCAGGACGCTGTATTCTCTCACTGAGAAGGGCAACAACCTCCTCGCAACTTATGATTCTGTCAAGAGCCAATTTGACACATTCGAGCCCCTCGTAGCCTAGCCATATCTGTGTCAACAGATTATTTTTTAGTGTCACGCTTCAGAGCGTGATCATGCCTTCCGTTTCCGCCTCAGAGGAATTTTTAGTCCGAGCCACGATTGATAAGTGCTGGAATTTTGTTTCCGATCTTTCAAACGTTGGTTCTTGCATCCCAGGGTGCGAATCTGTGGCTTCCGTAGATTCAAAGACAGCAAATTTCAAAGTGAAACTGCGAATCGGCTACATTTCAAAAACTCTTGAGCTCAAGGCAAGGATAAACGAAGAGCGCGCTCCAAATCATTTTTCGTTTGCTGCGCAAGGCACAGACGCCGAAATTTCCGGTGCAATTGATCTCGCCTCGCTGAACGAGCAAACGAAACTGAAGTACAGAATCGACATCGATCCGATTTCTGTGACCGGAAAAACTGCTATGACGATGATGGGAAAGGATCTCGTGAAAAGGCAGGCGGAAGAGTTTGCTTCCTGCGTTAGATCGAAATTAGAAAAGAAGTGAGACCTACATTCTTTTGACAGTTTCTCTTAGCCACTTCGTTGCCTTCTCCTCGTTTCCGAGAACGAACTTCTTCAGTTCTCCCACAGTCATGAATTCCACAGTATCGATTTCGTCAGGATTCGGTTCGTATTTTCCGTCGTAGCTTCCGGAGTAAACCTTGCAGAACTCATTCTCCTTATGATCGCCGAGCTCTTCCTCGTAGCGAAAATCAAACAAGTGCCTTAGAGGCACGCGTTCTTTTATGGAAAGTTCATTTTCAAACGATCTTTGAAGCGCCGTCTCATACGACTCGTTTTTTCTAACGTGAGTCGTAGCCGATACGTCGAGCCTGCTGCCCCCGAGTTTCTTCGCGGACCTCCACTGCACGAGATACTTGCCGTCCTTTCGCATAATCATTCCTATGACAGCGGCGTGGAGTTTTGACGATACTGTCAGATGCAGCTGCTCCCGCGACTCGAGAGAAATCAGATTGCCCTTATCGTCCGAAGTGTAGATCATTTCTTGCTTGAGTTTTGAATTATCACTAGCTTCTTGCATAATCTCAGGGCAACTCCGCAAAAGTCTCAGAATCTCATAAAATAGTTAGCGCCCTCTTGACTCTCACGTTTTGCTCTCAGCGAGCGCGGCGAGTTTTATCGAGTCTACGATCTTCTTGTATCCCGTGCACCTGCAGAGGTTTCCCACGATGGCGTCTTTTATCTCCTCTTCGCTCGGCCTCGGGTTTGAATCGATTAGTGCTCGCGCCGACATTATGAAGCCAGGAGTGCAAAAGCCGCACTGCAAACCTCCAGCTTCCATGAAGCTCTTCTGAACGGAATCAAGACCGGAACTTGTCCTTTCAAGACCTTCAATAGTCGTTACTTTCTTTCCCGCGGCCTGCAAAGCATACATCATGCAGGAATAAACGGCTTGCCCGTCGACTAAAACAGTGCAAGAACCGCACCCGCCCGTTTCACAGCCTCTCTTTGTTCCGATTAAACCGAGGTGCTCGCGAATTACGGTGTTTAGTGATTCCCACGAGCTAACCTCAAGACTGTACTTCTGTCCGTTCACGTCGAGTTCCATCCCCGCCTTCAATTTTCGTGAGCACCTTTTGAAAAGCGCTCGGCAGCCTGAATTGTTGTTCTCCGGCCGAGCACTTTGGCAATATGCATCCTGTATTCTGAAGAAGCCCTGATGTCAGAAACGGGCTCGATGTCGGTTTGAAGGTTTTTTTCAAAAGTGTCTTTTATCTTTGATTCTTCGGCAACGTTGATCCCTGCTAGAGCCGATTCGACATTTTGTGCCTGCAATGGTTTTTCACCCAGACCTCCTCCAAAAAATATTCGCGAAGCCTTTATCCTAGAATCATCGAGAGCGAGAGCAACTGAGCAATTCATAATCGCCCAATCGTCGTGCGTCAGAGCAAATTTCTGAAATGCGCTTGAATATTCACCGCCCTGAATTTCTTTTGGAATTTGAACTTCTTTCAGAAATTCTGATTCTAAAAGTTCGACGGAAAAGTAGCCCTTGATGAATTCTGAAAGGCGTTTGCGAGTTCTGCCAGGAGAAATTTCGACCTTTGCGCCGAGGGCCAGCATTGCGACGGGAAGGTCGAGAAACGGAAGAGCAGTGCAAATTGCACCACCGACAGTAGCGACGTTTTTCACCTGGAGGGGCTGAATTGCCCGGAGCGCGTCTCCGAGTGCTGAATATTCGTTGCGTGAAATGAAGGGAGATTTTGCAAGCGAGGTCATTGTCGTTGCAGATCCAATAGAGAGAAATTCCTTCTCCTCCTTAACATAAGACAGTTCGAGGCGACCGATGTCAATCAATGCTTCAATTTCCGAGAGAAGGCCCCTGTGAGCGATTTCGTAAAGCCCTGTCCCTCCGGCGATGATTCTCCCGCGAGCTCCGTATTCCTTAAGGTACTTTTCGAGCTCGGGTTGGGTTTCCGGCTTGAAGTAGTATTTCGGCCGAAAAGCTAGCGACAAGAAAAGATCAGGCGATTGCGCTTTTTCCGTGACGGAGGCACAAGCGAAGGACTATGTCTGTCTGCCCGGAATGTCGCTTGCAGGAGTCTGGACGAGGGGCTTTCCGGACTCTATGGTTTCGACGACTTCGTTGAAGAGAGGGCTAGTATCCCAACCGACGAAGAATAGAGTGCTGAGCATTTCAACTATGGACTTGCTGTCCGTCATTATGGCGGCTTTCGGTTCGGGATCGCCTAGAGCATTTTCAGTTTGCTCAACTACGATCAAGGCTCTGGATCTATCTACTATGCAAAGTCCGGCAGAGACCGACGTCGCAAGGTGCCTAACTTCTTTACGGATCCTTTCAATCCGGGCAGAATTCAAATGGTTGATCGGAGTAAAGATTCGAGCGTTCAGACCGCTCCTAATTTTGCCGTGAATCGTGCCAATAGAGCTCAGAAGAAGGGACTGTGTCGCCCCCCTTTCAGTCGCGACAATGAGAATCTCCTTTCTCGAGTGTTTGATCATCGTGGACCATCTTTTCTTGATTGCTTTCTTGCCGCTCAGAATCTGTATCCTGTCGGAGTGGATGTTGTGATCCGATCGCTTTGTCCCCGAGAGCTGCACGATTCTCCGACTGGCGATCTCGAGGTTTTCGATCATGTTTTCGGCTTGTCTTTCTTCTTCCTGCTGTTTTTCCTTTATTTGATCTACCACTCTTTCGATAGGTGAAGCCCTGTAAACCATTGGTTTGCTGAGGATGGACTCTACCATCTCTTTCCCCTGCAGACTCTTTAGGGCATTGTAGATATCAAGGCGATGGATGCCGAGCTCCTTCGCTAGCTCGCTCGCTTTGCTATCTCCGTTCACGACGAGACTCAAGTAGATCGTAGCTTCCCGCTCTGTGAGACCGAAATGAACAAGCGCCTCTCGCAAGCTACGATGATCGTCTTTGGCGGAGGCAAGGGTCATGGTTAAACTAACCTTTTCGACATTTTCAATTGGCTACAGAAAAACCTTTATCTTGAGATTAGCGTGGTCTCGGCTTTTTCTTGCCCAATTCGAAGGCAAATACATGGGAATTTTTGAAACTCCTCGCGAACAAGCGCTTTGTCTGACCGAGATGAGTACTATGCAATGTATGAGTAATCGTGAATTGTCAAGTTTTACCTCATTTGTACTTCGAATAATTAAGGAAATTTACGTCGTGGAACGACTAACGAGAATTTTCTAGAACGTCTCAGAAGTAACTTCTAGGACTCGTATATAATGCAACAGAGTCTGTATTCGAAAGCTTTAACGGTAAAGTTTTCCTGACTTTCCGCAAAGAGGCCCTTCGAGTTGGTAGAAGCTTACTGCGTAAAATGTAAGGCTAAAAGAGAAATGAAAGCTCCGAAACAGGTAACGATGAAAAACGGCAAGCCAGCGGTACAGGGTCTGTGCCCAGTCTGCGGAACCAAAATGTTCCGAATTGGAGCAACAGTATAGCTTTCGATTTTCGATGGTGCTCTAAGATCTTCTTAGAGCACTCGATTAGCTTCAGCTGCTTACGCGTCTTGAATTATCCGTCGTCAGCGAGCGCTGTTCATTCGAGAAAAATTACATGCTACGTCGCCAAAAGATGGAATTACTGTAATATTGCTGTAATTTAGTTGCGGGAATTACAACTTTGAACTGTTGAAGCTACGGTAGTTGCGCATCAACGATAGTGTGGTTGAACCGTGCAAAATTACCCTTGCTTGTGTAGAAATGGCCAATTTGACATATAAATCAACGAATCAAGGACTCAATGAAAGCACCCGAAGTGAATCCAAAGTCAAAGTTAACCCTTGCAGTCCTCATCGCAGCGATCGCTATTTCACTGAACTTCGCCGTATTGCTGCAGGCGGCGCCCGAAACGCTGAGGATAGATTCCGGTTGCTGTTCTTCTGGACAGCTATTGGCAAAAGATTTCTCGGCGTTTTATTTTGCGGAATGGAGTTTATTACACAACACATCCTCGATCTATGCAGTGGGCTCATCAGTAAACGCAAGCTTCCTAGGGATTTCGCCCCATCCTGAGACCTTCAAGTATCTGCCTTCATTTCTCCTGCTTGCCAGTCCTATCATTCTCTTGTCCTACGACCGGGGGCTCGACGCATTCGACGCCTTTCAGTTTGCTCTGCTCGCGGTCATCGCATTCGTGATTATCAATCTGCTCCAAAAAAGGAGTATCGCTGTCACTGGAATAGTACTAGTACTTGCCCTGCTTCTTCCCTTTTCCGCAATGGGTAGCTGGAGCCTCTCAGAGGCTTACTACTGGCAGTGGGGTGAAGGGCAGTCGAAAGTGTTGCAGCTTGCCCTAATTGTTATATCACTTTACTTTGGGGCGAAAAAGAGACCGGTACTCTCAGGAGTCCTATACGCGCTCTCTTTCTTTGATCCGGAACTGGCAGTAATTGCAGTTCCGCTGTTCCTTGCAGTGAATCGAGGACAGCTAAAAAGCGCGGCTGTTGTAACAATTTTTGTGTTAATTTTGACCAATGTTCCATTTCTTGTGCTTCCGGGAGTGGCTTCAAGTTTCGTTCACATTGTAGTTACGAGAGGAATTAGTACCCCCGCTCGACCTTACACCTTGATACCTGTGGTTTCGATCATTGCGCTAAGCGCCGCCATGTGGAAGGAGATTGAGGCAGCTTTTGTGGGGTTGGTTAAAAGGAACTATCCAACTCAAGGCAGATTGCCCCTATAATCTACATTTCAGTTGAGCGGCTGGATCAAGTGCCCTAGCTATTTCGTAACCATCATTTCACTTACTCTATTCACGATGCATGACTGTCCAGAATTCGATAGTATCGTGCTAAGTATCTCTTGCCTCCACTGCGCAGTATGTACCTTGAATTCACGAATTATGTAAATGCGAAAGACGCAATATGAAGTTAGGTCCTCTCAGGGGGAAGCATTCTTTCTGAAAGTGGGGGGTTTCTCAAATTATATCCTAGAGACGACTCCCGCTGAAGATCCGATGGGAAAATTCGCCTACCCCCAGAGTGCTCTGCTAATAGACGACGAGGCTTTGGGGTCCGAAGGTGCTCAAATAGACCGCGTTCATGACGAGCTCGTCCAAATTTTTTCAGCCATCAATGTCGATGTGCACTTCCTGCAGTCCAGCCAAACGCAACTGGCTGATCTTTCTGGATTCGAGCAATATGATCTGACCGCCCTAGTGGGAGACGCGGGGAAATTATTCTCTTCGAAAAGGAAGCAGCGGAATAAAATTCCAGAGCTTTCGGCGAATCGCTTGCCAATCCGAAGGAGAAAGGAAAATCGCAATTGGCTAAGCACGGTTCGATTAAATTTGGTTTCTGAATCAAACACCAATCGGAGAAGGAGAAGTTCGAAATTTTTTGACGCCACAGTTTGCGTCAAGTCTGAAACGGAAGAAAGATTTCGGGATCTCATTTCCATGGCCTACAAGCTCCTCCAGGCCTTTACCATCCCGAGCACTCTCAACATTGATTTCAGGGACCTTGGCGTAATAGCCAAGGGAAGTGGAGTAGCCCTTAGCTTGTCGGGAGACGACCCGTGCGAGATAATTTCCAAACTCCCGGAATGTTGCTTCACGGCTAGGTGCGGCCTGAATCATTTTTCTTGCTCCGAAGACGTGAACCTGAACGAAATCTATTCGATTTCAAAGATAATTGCCTTAAAGAGAGCGAGGATGCAAGAAATTGGATCCTGCATGTACGATGGGTCTGTGAAAAAAATACGAAACTTGAATCTGAAATTTGGCATACGAATAAGAGAGAATCCCGCTGTCAAAGTCGACGATTATGAACGAAGAAATCCCGACGAGAATTCTTTGATTCCAGACTTCGACCATTCCGCTTTAGGCCACAAGAGAATCGAAATGACAACGGTCTTGTTTGGTATTCGGGGGTCGCTTGGATTTTGGAAAGGACGCACATATCGCAAGCTCGTATCCGAAGCCAGTCGCCAAAGTTTCAGCAAATTGCCCGCCGCGACCGGGCGAGCTGACTTTGGGAACTGAAGTAGGCTCTGCCATTGACATGCCAAGAGCTACCTAGACGAGATAATCATCATGCTTAGGTAGTGACTTTCAAACTCTCTGTTGTTTTATACTATCTGCCATTTTGCACTAACTTCACTCTTGATTCGAAGAATCCTTCGAGATCCTGGCGAGACTCGTCGCGAGGAGCTTTACGAATCTCTTTCGCGAATCGCAAGATTGTGTGACGTATTTTCTTCTTCCTCAAGGTGGAAAGAATAGTGGTATAGTTTCGAGGTAGGAATCAACCTCCTTGATCCACACTTCTTTTTCCACTTCGCGTCAGATAGTTTTTCGAGCAACATTCTGAGATGATCTATTAGGCCTAGATAACCTCGCTTTCTTAACCAATGCGATAAATCTCGGGTTAGAGCGGACCGTGTCCCACTCATACGCCACGTTCAAATTAGTGAGAAAGCCCGGATTGCGCTCCTCGACGGCTTTTTCCGTCCAGAGAAAAGTATTTTCGAGGTCTCCCAAAGCTAGATAGACCGATGCTATCGTACTAGCGATAGGGTGCTCCTTGGAACTTTCCTGCAAACCCTCAATTATTTTCCTTGCTTCCTCGATGTTACCATTCCTCGCGTGGGCCTCTCCCAGCAAACCGAAATATCGAAGTTCCTTTCCTCCAGAAAGCTTGATCGCCTCCAGCAATTCTGGAATTGCTTCTTCGAATCTGGACGCTTCAAGATAGGCAGTACCCAAAAACGAATGACTAGAATGAAGGTAAGGATCCATTTCGATCGTTTTCTTTAGGAGATTTATGCTCTCATCGAATAGCTTATTTTCAAAAAGCATCCATCCCAACATCGCATTCGAATCAGGCGACAGAGGATCCAGCTCCACGAGTTTCCTCATCTCCACAAGGGCTTCTTCACGCCTTCCCAAACCGTAGAAACATTGACCATGCCGGGAACGTGCTTCCGCATAACTTGGATCAAGCTCAACTGCAATTCTTGACTCTTCTTCTGTGCCCGTCCAGTCCAGTTGAGTAAATTTGATCGCCGCGAGTGCAAGGTGGGCCTCAGCTGAGTCTTTATCAAGTTCAACTGCCTTGAACGCAGCACTCAAAGCTTTTTCCAAAACCTGGTCAACACTAACATATCCAAAGGTTACCTGCGTGAAATAGGCTGAAAATGTCGCCACGTATGGTCGAGCATAGTTTGGATCTGCGGCCACGGCGAGCTTGAAATAGTCGATCGCTTTCCCCAATCCATCCTCAGTGTATTCATAGAAGTGTTGCATGCCTTTCAAATATAGCGCGTGAGCTTCCTGGTTCTTTGTCGGTACCTTCTCAATTCTTTTCTTCACGCTATCGACCAATTGAACTTGTAGAGCTCCTGCGACCCTTTCCGCGACGTCAATTTGAATAGCAAAAACATCCTTCATTTCCCGGTCGTAGATGTCGGACCAAAGGTGCTTGCTCGTTTGCGAGTCAATTAGTTGTGCCGTGATTCGTAGTTTGTCTCCTGATTTGCGCACGCTGCCTTCGAGCAAGCAACCCACTTTCAGCTCACGGCCAATTTCAGGTGCGTTTTTCTTTTCATCTTTGTATCGAATTACAGAAGTCCTCGCAATTACCTGTAGCGCACCGATTTTCGAAATTGTGGATATGAGTTCTTCTGTCAATCCATCGGCAATGTATTCGTCGTTTGGATCCGGGCTCATGTTACGAAAAGGAAGTACAGCTATTCTATGGATGTGGAAAGACAGTTCGGGATCTTTCTCAGCATAGACATTCTCAAGTGAAGATTTCTCTTTTGGATTTCTTATCCGGTATGCCACGTATTGTTGTATCGTTTCTCTGTCGTACGCTATCCGGACTTTAGTTACTTCGCCTCCTCGCCCGCGCTCTCCCGGGAAGACTCGACTTTCAAGCAGTCCCCTTTGCATCAGCTCCTTAACTGTGGGACTTGTTTCGCCGTGTTTTCCATAGAATTTTGATGGAGAGCGCCCCATATCCCTTGCAATCGAAGCGAGGTCCCTCCAACCCGAGTGATCTAAAGAATACCGACGGTTCATGTAATCGTAAATGAAGATTTTTACCAAGTAATTGAAAAAATCTAATGAATCAGCGGAACTAAATTTGAAGGGAGTTTCTTTCGAATCCAAAGCTTTTGGCTGAGGAGAATAAATGTGCCACTTTATTTAGGATTTTCAAACCTAAAACAAGTCCGGTTTGGCAAGCTAACTGCAAAGAATATTCCTAAAGGAGATTAAAGCCGAAATCAAGGTTTTGCCCCAGAAATAAGCTCTCGATCTTGTCAGCCATGCTTTCGCTCGTCTAAGGCAAACTTTGATCGCTCCCAAGACTCTGTATCTGTTCTTACAACCAATAAAAAGCAGGTTTCTGCGGAAAAAAATGACCTTGTAATTTTCTCTCCCGTGACTAAGGTGGTTTCCAATTCAATTATGAAGATTAGTCAGTGGCTTGGAAAAGCTGAATTTCAAAAAGTTGTATCCGAACCCGGCACTCAATTTGTCGTGTTTGCCGCAAAATGGTGTCATTTCTGTTCGAAATTCATTGAACAAGCAAGATCCTTTCAGAATCCTGCGGACGTCGAGATAAATTTGGTCGATGCGGACGAACCAGATAAATCACTGTGGGAAGATTATTCCATCAAGGTTGTGCCGACCATAGTTGTCTTCGAGGGTGGCAACACCATCTTCCGAATAGATGGACGAAGAAACATCTTTCATAGAGATCGTGCAGGGCTGAACATGTCAGATCTTCAGCAAGGGTTGTCAAAAATACCTTCTTCAAGCCAGGAGATCGGGCATCCGGAAGGTTGCTTATGACTATTGCTAGAAGGTCTTCATTTTGAAACATCCAAACCCTGCATACTCCCCTGAACTGCGACGAAAATGGCTTCTTCTGCTCCTCAACTTGCATACACTTGTGTACGGACGTACAGTCGGCATTTAATAATCCTGAACTTTCTCAAGAAGTGAAGAAATTCTTGCAAAAATCTTCGAGTAATGCGGAGCCCAAGAGGTTGGAGAGCGGTCCTTTGGAAAACAAAGCCGGTGTTCAATGTGATGGAAATGACAAGAGAGATACCCCCGAAGCATTTGTTTGTCCGGAATCTACGATCGAATCTGCAAAAAGAAGGAATTTCATAAAGCAGGCTGCCCTTGTAACTGCGGCAGCTGGTATAGGCGGAGTACTTCTAGGTAAGAGCCTGATACCTGAATCTTCTGCGAGTTCAGCTTTAGTAAGCGTGACAACGCCAGGGTGCAACAAGTCTGGAAGATTGGCTGTTTGGAACGGAAGTGCGGAAATCACTGAGTGCAAGCCAGCTAGTCTGACTGCGTGTTCAATTTGTACAATACTCCACGTCCGAAATACAGGGACAGGGTATGGTATCCGTGGCTGCGCTGTTTGCGGAGTTGGCGTCTGTGGTCATTCTGATACTAAGGCCGGTGTCTATGGAAGCTCTTTGACGAAATACGGTGTACATGGATGCTCTCCCATTATTGGTGTCCTTGGATCGGGTTGCTACGGTGTCCAGGGATGCGGGAGAATTGGGGTCTACGGGACAGGTAAGTGCATTGGTGTCGAGGGAAAGGGAGAAGGTTGTGGTGTTTTTGGTTGCGCCACTTCCAGTCTTGGATTTGGTGTGCGTGGCGTAGCTACTTGCGGCGCAGGAGTCGTTGGGGCAGCTTCGAACAATCTCGGTGTCTGCGGTTTTGGGGGGAAGATTGGAGTGGCGGGATCCGGGGGGAAAATCGGAGTCCTCGGATACGCGGCATCTTGTGAGGCAATACCATTAGTAGCTCGCGCATTTGCCGGGCAAAAGGCAAATCTCCAGCAGTGGGAGAACTCCTCTTGCACACCATTGAGCGTCGTCAACAGCACTGGCTGGTTTGGCATACAAACGAGTACTCCTCAAACAACGCTGCAGGTGAAAGGCGGGATAAGTTTGGAACTTAAAACGGAACTATCTTGCTATTCCATGGGCACTTCCGATTTTGCAGTCCTTGCGAATCCGTCGGCGACGGGCAAGGCAATCACACTTCCCGCAGCAAAGTATACTGGAATGGTAGTCTACGTAAAGAATATTTCGACGGCCGAAGCAGTGACCGTAAAGCCTTCCGGTACTGATAGTATAGAGGTGGGGGGTACGCTCTACACTTCGAGCAGTCCCTATTCGCTCGCCAAGGATTACAACAGCCTAACTCTCATCGCGGGCGGTGGTTCTCCGGGCACATGGTACAATCTATCCACCTCAATGTGAATGCCGTAGTCAGAGCAGTCTGATGAAAAGAGATGAATTCGTTGTAACATTAGTACTAACGGGAGAAGAAAAGAAGTTCAAAGAAAGGTTCCACAAGCCGTTTAGTAGCGTGGTTGGCTTGTTCAAGCGACATTTCCTCGGCACGCCGTCATAGTGTTGACCCATCCCGCTTCTAGAATGTGAAGGAAATCCCCTGTGGGTCAGTCGGTCGGCTAGGAAATCCTAGTCTGTTTCAGCCATTCCTATTCGGCAGGTGTTCGCTGTCCTTGGAGCTTATTGAATGGTACCAGCGACCTCGCCATTCGATACCAGCAATATGCGAAAATAATCCAGATAAAATAACCAACCGGCGGTGCAATCCCTGTCATAACAATCGCTAACAGAACAGTACCGAGAGACGGGCCCAGCCATTTTACATGATTCCGAAAAGTCAGGTCGTGAGTCCTGATGCTCCCCACTACAAGCACAAACGATCCGTACGCGAGAGCAATCAAAAGCAGGACGACTCCATACGTCCCAACAAACGACATGACAGCGTGCGGGACACTCGACTGGTAATAGCCGTAGCCGGGCGCAGGGCCGAGAAAAATGACATAGAAAACGGCAAAAAGAGCAATGTCTACGTAATAGAGAAGCCTTACCTTTTTCCAACCGAGGATATCCCTGCGACGGTAGTCAAGCCGAATAAGCGTTTCATTAGTCCGGTCTATCCAAACGAGCAAGACTACGAATGTAGGTAGCAGTACTCCCCCGTAAAAGACAAGTCCGGCAATGTGATGATTCAATGCGACAGTAACAGAAGGCAAGACCGAACCAACTAAAAATATGAAAAGAGATGCCAAAAGTATGGCTAAGACCCCGAGCCATAGCGCCCTGCTTCTGTAAAGCGGCACAACGAGCCCTCTGCGAACTGTGAACGCAGTGTAAGCGGCATAAAGTAAAATGATCACACCAACAGCAAGTTCAACAAGCGCGATGAGTGTTGTCCACGGAATTTCACTTGACATAGGCGCTGATCTCCATTCCGCTGCGTGTAAGCGAGAAGTTGTAATATCCGGTTTCAGGGGGAGCGCCCCGCATCTTCCTCACCCGTAGAAGTGGAGCTAGCCTCAGCCCATCTTCAAAGAATCTTAGCTCTATGACCCCGTCGAACAGCTGCTGCATTGCAGCGATGACCTGCGGCACGTGCATTCCTTCTTCGATCGTTCCGAATAGAACCGCGTCATAGCGCTTTACCTCTAGGATTAGCTGAGCTAAGAACTTGTAGATTGTTTCAGGAGCATTCAGCATCAAGTAAGGGGAGAATGAATCGATCACGATCCTTATCCTCCGATCAGCATTTTTCTTTAGTACACCCTTCAGATTGAAGGAAACATTCGAGAGATCGTTGATATCATACTTCAGCTGACCTCCTTCGGAAGAAAACCAAAAGGGAACTTTTTCCGATGTATCGAGCCCGAACGCCTTAACATCGTGGAGAACGTCCCAGACCGTCAACGTCGTAGCATACAAGCAAAATTCGCCTTGTTGCAAGCCCGAATAGGCGAATCCGTAGCCTAGAGCTTCCTTTCCTATACCTGGAGGTCCGATGACAAGAATGGCCGACCGGTCGGGATACCCGTCACTTCCAACAAGCTTATCCAACTCAGGAAAGCCGGTGGAAGGCAATAATTGTTGCAAATTTTTTTAGAATGAATTAAACTTTTGTTAAATTCTCCTTTGAGAATTGGTTTCATGCCTCTAAGCAGCCACCAATTTGAAAAGGACGCGTTCATAGTTTTAATCGAAATTGTAAATTTTCAAAGCTGCAGTAAACGAACCAAAATCCTCCTTTGCACTTCGAAAACCGAATGATCATTTTCTCATAAACCGTATTACTTGACCTAAATGACGGACTTCTAGAAAGTTCCTAATTCAAGAGTCCAGTAAACGGAAACGTCAATCGCAGACCTCCGGTTCACGAAAGGCATTCAATCACAGTGACTTTGGCAGCGACATCAAGCCCTATATCTAGAAACCGAAGAAAGGGCCAAATGGAAGCTAAATGTATGGTCTATCTATGTCATCAAATTCTACATCTGGCATCAAGACTGCGTCAACCGACGAAGTGAAAGTTAGTGGTAGGATGTTACGTAACTGCTTGCGTAACGTGATCTTAACGAGTTATCAAGAATGAGGTTTCTTGTCCTCTTGGGGAATCTCGATCTCGTTCTGTATCCGGCGAAACTCTTCTCAGAGTCTCCTCGCGTGGGGGTGGATGTCTATTCTTCCGTTACTGATAGCTAGCTTATTCATACCATGTATAAGTGTAGACTTCGTAGGCATGGGAAGTAGGCCGCCGGTGGGATTTGAACCCACGATCGAGAGGTGTCCGTTCCTTCGTTAGAAACGAATAGAACCACAGCCTCCTATGCTAACCAAACTGTGCCTTCACAGTCTGCACCACGGCGGCCACGAGACATTTGCACATCAGCTCACGTTACTGGCTATATCAATTTACAGAAGGCCACAAATATCTTAAGCCTTCAAAGCCAGATTCTGAATTTATGGTCGAGTTTCTCGAGGGGCGGATGCTCAGCAAACACCTTCTCGAAAAATATTCCAAAAGCCCGGAGGGCTGGAGCTTCACCGTGTTTCCAGCAAAACGCGTTGAAAGCGGATTCGGCGCTTTAATTGGTACTCGGGACGAAACCTGGCGAATACAGCTCGATTCCGTTTACAGCGCAAATCCGCTAATGCTAGGTGCCAAGGCGGACATCGATGCTGACCTGATACCCAGATCCAAAATTCTCTCTTACGGTTATCGGAAGCTCGACAACAAAGCAATTCTTGCAATACTGCAGGATTTTCAAAGCCAGTCCCAAACTGGCACCGAAGAAAGTGAAGAATCGCCTCTGCACGACGATTATCGCGCGCCTTGGGTAAGAAGCGGAGGATCGCTTGAACGAATCCTATCTTCCCTTGATCTAGTTTCTCCGAAAGCCAATGAAGCGTACGCCGAGGGGCCAATAGTTCTAACAAGCAGGAAGGGCATCGAACCGCTTGTGGACAAACAACAGGAACTTGAAGACAAGCTTTCGGCCGAGCTGAAAAGGATGTTAAAGAAAAAATATTCTGCGTACGGCTAGCCCTAATTAAGGATAAAAGACAAAAAAGGCAAAAGATGTTTTATCCTTGAGCTAGGGAGCACCTCGAGCGCTTAGAGCATGTCACTCGTTCACGTCGCCACCTCCATGAAGGATAAAGCGAACAGTGGACAGGAAATTGGCTAAAATTCTGGTCGCGGAAGACGAGCCATCTCTTGCGAATCTGTACAAGCTTGTTCTCGAAAAGTACGGACATACAATACTAGCCATAGTTCCTTCGGGAGACGAAGCAGTGCGCATTTTCTCAATTGCCAAGCCGAAGCCTGATCTTTTGATCCTCGATCACCGGCTCGAAAAAATGCCGGGTCTTGATGCTCTTAAAAAAATACTCGAAATTGATCCAAATGCAAAAATTCTGTTTGCAAGCGCCGACGATTCCGTCATGGAAGCCGCGATATCCGCCGGAGCAGTTGATTACATCGGCAAGCCTTTTTCGATGAGCGAACTTATTGAAGTAGTGAACTCTTGCGTTGCTTAATCGATTAGCTCCGCATAGCTCTTGAGCTCTTCGACGTGCCTTATCCTTCCCCGGCTTGCCGGTAGAAGCCTTCTTCTATAGAATAGGTCGATTTTTGCCTTTCCTGCAATGGTTCTTGAAGCCTTCTTTGCAAGCTTTTTTCCCTCCGCATCGCTGTCGAGCAAAAGAATCACTTTTTCAAACTTAGCTGCTTTATCGGCTAGTTTGCGTACGTTTTGATTGTGGCATAGCATGAAAATTTCGCCGTCGAAACCAGACGCTCGCAGAGCTCTGGAATCTCTAGGACCCTCTACCACAACGAGGGCGCGTTCCTCGCTGTTGAGCTTGTAAATAAATTCGGAGAGGGAATCGATCACTGAAGCTCGGTTGTCGCGATCATTTCTCAAGGAATCGAAGTGAAGAGCTGGAAATAAATTAAGTATATTGGCCATTTAGGGTATTGCTTCCCAACATTTCCGGGATCCCTGAGATGAAAGATGAATAGCTCAGCGGTTGGTGGCTAAGGATATATGTCGCGAACTCATAGATATGAAGTTCGAGGCTATTTCTGATGTCAATGTTTGCAAGAACTGTTTTGCTTTTTACTGCACTAACCCTCATGCTGATGCTGCTTGGTTCAATCGTTGGCTACGTTTTCTTTGACGACCCGTTGACGTTCACGTTGCTGGGATTGATCCTCGCTGGCATCATCAATTTCGTATCTTACGAATGGAGCGACAAATTCGTACTCTGGTCGACCCATACAAAATTGATTCAGGAAAAGGACAATCCGCAGCTTTACCGGATCGTGCGGAGCGTATCCATGAAGGCAAACATACCGATGCCGCGCGTTGGGATAGTGCAATCGGCGCAACCGAACGCTTTTGCGACGGGCAAAGGCCCTAAGAAGGCAATCGTGGTTGCAACCACAAGCATACTTCAAATGCTCACGCCCGATGAGCTCGAAGCAGTTTTTGGACATGAAATTAGCCACGTTACTCACAGAGACGTGCTGGTCGCGAGCATTGCGGCTACCATCGCAGGTGCGATTTCATTCATTGGGCAAATGGTAATTTTCAATTCATTTTTCG
>JASHSF010000188.1 GCA_030036955.1 Nitrososphaerales archaeon | reverse complement strand
TTACTGCGGCGACCACCGAGATTTCTACGTCTGTATCAACCGTCTCCGTGAACGATCCGACAACCACAGTCTCTGTAACGGGTCCAACTACTACAGTCACAAAAGTCGGAAATGCCTCAACCGATACGGTAACTAAAAGCGAAACGATCACAAGCACAGTATACTGCTCGTCCACGAGCTCTACGCAGACCGGATCTGATCCAAGTTGCGGCAATAGTACAACCGTTACAGTTACAACTTCGGTGGCGAATTCCACCGCTACTGAAACTCTCACTGTCGGAGTAAACACTACAACCGTCACCTCAACACTTTGCTGCACGAACCAGACTATCACGCAAAACGTCACTACAACAGTAACGGGACAAACGAGCTCCGAACCCACAACAGGCGGCGAATCAACACTTGTCGTGATTATTGTCCAGTCAAGCAGTCAAACGGGAAGTACAAGTTCAGCCACGACATCTGTTCCAAAAGCTCCTCCGCCTACGACAAAACCATCTTGGCTGGCAGCACTCCCAGCACTCATATTGAGTTCGCTCTTGGATCTGCGTCTGCTATATCCCTGGATCGTCATAGCTGTAGTAGTCGCTACGATCTTGTTGGCCGTAGCTATGATTCGACAGCGCCAATCGAGAAACAAATATTACGAAGACGAATTTTGAGCTCTGTTCCGGGCACTAGATCACGGTGCAGCACACGAGGGATTGAGCCTTACGCCCGGCCCGCAGTACGCCCACCCGTAAACCGAGCCATTGTACATCGGCAACAAATCCGCTCCAACTTGGGCCATCTGCCAGGACGAAGTAGCATTATATGTCCATATCGACCAATAGTCACTCGCCGTATTATTGTTCAGTACGCCATCGATACCGGTGACCAAGTGCTCGGCATATTCTGGATAGTACGTGGCATTTACGTTCCCGGATGTGATGAAAAGTGTCGTCACGTAAAGGTTCCATTGCGGCTCTATGGATGTGTCGTTATACCAGATGCTCGTTCCATTGCCAAAGTTTAGCAGAATGTTTGAACTTAGCAGCGATAGTGATACGGGCTGAATATTCTCCTGCACCGTGACGTTGTTATCGGCCTCGAAGCTACTGAGGATCGTCTTGAAACTGGTAGAAATCTGGTTGTACTGTCCCTCTACCATGACGTATTGAGTCCAGAGCTGCGTCAAAACTTTGCTCGAGTTAACGTAAGCGCTGTCACTTGTATTGAGAACCGAGACTGCGCTCACGAGAAGTGAAAAAGTCATGTTGAACTCATTCGAAACCGAAAGAAAGCTATCGCTTGTCGAGTTATACACCGATGCAAGTTTTTCGAAGGAGGAAACTGATCCGTTGTACGATGCTTCAGCGCTGTTGTACGAAGAAGCTACTCCGTTGTATTTGCTCGCGAGAGTGCTGTACTTCGAGGTTGCGCTTTGCAGCTCGCTTTGGAGATTGCTGTTATTTAGTAGGGTTTGGTTGTACTGCGAGTAATAATAAACAGTTAGTGTCGAGCTTATCACGAGCACGGCCACCAGAACCGCTATGATTCCGTAGAGCGTCTTAGATTGCAGCGGCATTTGCTAAGGTCCCTCCGAAGATCTCATTGTCGAAAAATCCCGTACCGTGACGCTCTTGCCGCTTGAACCGAAGACTCTGTAAAAGTATACGATCACTATCGGTGCAAGAACAGCTCCGAGCGCAAAGTCGCTCAGCTCGTGCGCTATCATGAACGGGATTCCGGATATCTCCCAGGCTAGAAATCCCTCTAGGGTGCGCGCCCCCGCAAGTAACCCAGTTCCAATGTTTGTTTCAAAGTCCCACACGAAGGCGCAAATCGCGAGTATAGCTCCGAAGAAAAGGTTCTTTTCTGAAAATTCCTTTAGATCTTTCGGGCTGCCCCAAATTCTGGACGCAGCATATCCTGCCAACGCAAAGAGCACCTCGCCTCCGATTAGGAACGGCATCATGTAACCCGCTACTCCGTAGGGGCTCACGAAGCTCCAGACAAGCTCGGACGTTATCGCGATGTATGCCCCTATCCTGAATCCGAACGAGTAAGCCGATGAAAAAACGAGAGTGTCCATCAGCTTTACGTTGAGAGCAGGAGCGAGAGCGTAATCAGTCGCAATGATCAGTGAGCTGAAAAGTGCAACGACCGAAATTGTTCTCACCGACGATTGCAAGCGATTGGAAAACCTGCCTGGATAAGCCAGCCAGCTTGATAAGGTTACCGCAACATTCGGACGATTATGACGCTTCCGCCTACAGCGGCGAGCCGACAGTCATGTTTACGATTATTTCGGAAATGTCGGTCGAGTATTCAGCAATTCTGCGCATGCTTTCCAGTGCGAGGCGCAGAGAGACCACGGACTTGTTGTCGAGCCTCGAGGAAATCAGCTCTTCCGTCGCGGCTTCTTCCTCCCGCAGGACTTGCTTCAGCTTGCCAATCGTTTCGTTGGCGATCTTGCTGCTCTTGCCGTGGACAGATCTCAGCGCGTTTTCGTACACTTCGCTAGTGAGCTTTGAAAGCCGCAGTATGTGATCGATCAGAGGTTGCGGGATCTTCTTCCTCTCAATCTGGATCGTTGAACCGGCGATCTGGGCGGCGTGGTCGGCGATTCGCTCGAGGCTCTTGACGATCAAGCGGTAGCTCATGCAATCCTGGGCGGTCTCAAGACCAATTTCCTGAATCATCACCCTGTTGTGAACCGCGAGGTTCAGCTGACGTGCGATAAAGTGGGAAAAGCGGTCGACTTCGTTGTCCCGCTCCACGATTTCTCTTGCCAAGAGGATGTTGCCAGTTGAAAGCGACTGCACGGCGTCGAACTGCATCGAGCTCGCGAGTATGGCCATCCGATCAAGAGCCTTCTTGAGGGGGAGGTCAACGTGGCCGTGGAGGCATTGCGCGAGAATTGAATCTGCGGTCTCTTCGACAATCTCGACTCCGATCAATTTGTCACGGATGTGGGTTTTTAGCTTCGACCTAATTTCCGGCAGGTGTGCTCTAAATTTCAAGCTCACGACATCAAAACCGGCAATGTAGTACGCGATGAACTGGCGAAGTATCTCGTCCTCGTCAACCCGCGGGGGAATGTCTATTGTGCTGTCGGCTGGCTTTTTCTTTTCGCTCACTTCTGGCATGACAAGGAGGGAAAGATCAGCTTGCGGGACGAGGTACACTTCGTCCTTCGGTCCAAGCCCGACGCTTTTCGCCCAGTTGCTCGGGAGCGACACGACGAGGGTTCCGCCACCGGTAAGCTGGACTCTGCGGGTCTCGCCTCTCGATTGTGCGCTCTTTTCCTTTTCTTCCGAACCCATTTTTTGGCTCTCTACTTGCTGCGTCAATTCAGTGAACAGCTTATTCTAAAACAGTCAGTAAAATAAAGAGTAAGTATATACTCACTATATTATTATGCCGTCGACTATAGAATCATTAAGATAAACCTTTACCCCTAGGCCGCAGATCCTTAGCGGTAGGAGAGGTGAAAAGAATGGCAAACAATGAGAGAAAAAACGAGACAATCCAGAGCGATGTGTCGAAGCATTTTGAGAACTGGCTCGAGGGGCTAGAAAACCACAAGCGCTTAATGGAAATACTTCCCTTCATGCGTGAACTAGACGAAGGATACCTCTAAATTTTTTGATACTTGGAACAGTCGAACCTTTTGCGACTATTCTTTCTTCTTAATTGGGAGCTTTTCTATTGCTCGAGCAATTCGCTCTATTGCTTCCTCTATCCTGTCTCCGCCGAGCGATATTCTAACGTGGCCTTCGATGTGGTAGGCAATCCCGGGCGCGCATGCAACTCCTGCCTCGTTCAAGAGGTACTTGCAAAAGTTCATAGAACTCATGCCGAAAGCGGACACGTCGGCGAGAAGAAGATTTGTACCCTCTGGCTTGTGGATCCTCAAGCCGTCAATTTCCGAAAGCCTTGCGACGCCGTAGTCCCTTGCCTTGGTGAGCTTTGCTATGGTTTCCGCGAGGTGACGCCGTTCGAATTCCGGATCTAGGGCCGCTACAGCTCCCTTCTGCAGCAGACTCGGGATTCCCATGCTAGAAAAAGAGTGAACCATTTCCATTCCCCTGATAATTTCCTTCGGACCTACTGCGTATCCCAGGCGGTAGTTCATCATGTTGAAAACTTTGGAAAACGATGTAATCGAAATTAACCGGTCCCGCACTTCTTTGAAGCTCGCCATTGGAACGTACTTTCTTCCGTCGTACGCGATGCCCTCGTAGACCTGGTCGTGCATTATCAGGAGATCGCGTTTGATTGCGAGCTCGGCGATCCCGCCCAGCTCTTCTTCGCCGAGCACTCGACCGGTCGGATTGTTAGGATTGCAGACGGTTATCATCTTCGTTTTTTCAGTGACGAGCTTTTCAAAATCGCTCGAATCGTGAATGAAGTTTTTCTTCGGATCTAGTCTTGCAAGAATGGCTTTGCCCCTTGCGAGCTTGACCGGAATGTCGAAAAAGAACGTCGGCACTGGCACTATGACTTCGTCGCCGGGGTTCAGCGTCGCGGCCATCAGGTAGTATTCTGCCTGCATGCTACCCGAAGTCACGATGATTTCATTTTCCGGGTTTGCGCTCTGCCCGTAGAGGTTCTTCACTCTTTGGGCGATGGCCTGCCTGAGCTCTGGAATTCCGAGAAAAGGGGCCTCGCGGTGCAGAGCCATCTCCCTGAGATTTTTTTCAGTTGCGTCAAGAACGACGTCCGGCACGCGCATTGAAATTATGCTCTCCGCGCAGAAAATAATGTCCCGGCCTTTCGATGCGAGCGATTGCCCCATTCCAGCGATAACTATGGTGCCGAACGGTTCGCCAGTTCTGTCCATCGTTTCGTACTGCTTGGCGAGTTCCTCTACTTGGCGCGCAAGGAGTTTTGATTTTTGAGTGGCGTCGGAAACTTTCTGTTGCTGCACGGTGAAGATATTCTATCTCTGACTAAAAAGGAAATTCTGAGCGAAACGAGAAAACACGCAAGGAAATAACGAATTTTGAAAAGAGGCCTGAACTGGCGGGCTGCCCGCTGTGGGCAAGTGAGATTTTTTTTGGTGTTTATCCATGTGGGGGTGGGGTGGACTGGTACCCTTCCTGCTGGCGGATTACTAGCGAAACTAACCCATTTTTGGGTAGATATGGGATAGAGACAATCGCACAAGCGTGTCGTGTCAAAAGTCCACAGATTTTGGGCGTAATCCAATGCTCCACCGCTACAGTGCATATGCTATAGTGAGGAGTATCGCTTCCTGCGGATGCAAGAATGGAGGGTGTTGGAGTTTGATGAAAAGTTCTAGTATGAATCAGAGGAGGCTGTTTGCGGAGGCAGGGAACGACCGCCTTTGGGCGAGTCAACCCAGCGAAGTTGGTCGAGGCGAAGGGGAGATGTGTTCCCCTCTTTACTTCCCCTTTGCCCAACCCATGAAACCCAGTTCTCTTACTTCTACCGTCTGCGGTTCAAATTCGTAAGAGCGATATTTCCCTAGTTCATCAACAAACAACACCTTTGGTTTGATTTCGTAGTTCCCTTTGTTCTTTGCTATGAAATACAGACTCATCTCGTGTGCCTTGAGATATTCCAGTCTCTTGCCTTTTAGGTCAACTCCGATTGAAGTTCCACCCTCAAGGAAATGATGAGAGTTCTTTTCTGGCTCCGCTTCAAATGAATGCGAGGGTGCGAGGCCGTCGAGTTTCATCAAAAGGGCGGGTGTCTTGCCAACATTTGCAATGTCTATATCGATTCGAAAGGAAGACCCAACATTAGTCTGCTTTGTAGAAAGAGAAATATTTCCAGTTAGGTTTGCAACTTCAAATCGCTCCAATCCTACTGCTTGGTCGCGAGTGAAATTGACGGGACTAGATGAAACCGTTGGACTTTGTGATAGTGCTTCCATCGGAGAAATCAAGAGTTCTCTATTTTCTCGTGCCTTCTTAAGTTGCCTTAGCACTTCTTGACGCTTCTTGTCATATCCGATGTCGCCGTATTTTCTTGCAGACAGTTCGAGGTGTTTCTCCGCCAAGTGATACATCTGAGTCTTCTTCGCAGAGTCAAGTTCTCGTTCCGCTCCTGCGAGATAGGCCAACGCATCGAATAATGCTTCAGTAGCACTCGTCCAATCTGAAGCGATTTCAAATCCAGCCTCCTCGTAGTATCTCGAAGCGATTCCAAGTTTTGTCTTTATTTCGGAGTAGAGATTTACATCGCTTGTTTTCTTGAACCTCGTTCCAGCCGCGAAAGCTTCGCAGATTGCGGAATTGGCTAGGCAGGACAAAACAAATGTGTGCTTGACCGAAGGATTGTCTTTTGTCCGCATGAATAGTTCTGATGCTTTCGCATAGAGTTCAGGAGATGACCTATCCTCAGCCTCCTTCATTGTTCCAAATGCATCGCAAGAAAGTGCCAGAGCCTCGACATCGCTCACATCCTGCTGTTGTTTCGCTGCTCCAATAATCTCCTTCAAAGTGTCTGATGCGGCTCTATACCTTCTCATGCTCGCCTCAGGCTGGGCGTTTCTGTCGAGAATCTTCGCATCTTCCATCGCTTTTCTGGCGAGGCAGTAATTTCCTCTGTTCTTCGAAATGGTTGCCCAGTTCAGGTCGTCTGCTTCTTTGCCGTGTTTGGCTGCGTCTTGTTCTGCCTGAGCGTACAGGTCTGATGCGAGTCCAAACGATTCGGACGCTTCTTGATTCTTCTCTTTGTGGCTGTAATCTTCGGCTTGCTCCATAGCAGAGTAGGCTTCGTAGTGTTTTGAGAGGAATTGGAACGACTCGGTTTTTGCAAGCAGTGAAGCGGCTTCCTTGAGCCTTTCTGATGAAGATACGTAGTCTTCCTCTAACTGCGAGAGCCTCGCATCTTCTATTTTTGACCACGCTTGCATGTATTGCGAAAGGTCAGTGAATGATTTCTGCAAACTCTTCTGGTTTGCTGATGCTGATTGATATTGTTGAGATGCTTTTGCAAATGCAGTAGATGATTTAGCGTATTCTTGGATAGAATCGTATAGCTTTGCAGTCTCCCAAGTAATTGGCGGTAGATATCCAATCGTATTTGCCTGAGTGTAGTAGTTGCTCGATTCGTCGTAGGCTCTGATTGCTAGGAGGCAATCTTCTTTTCGCTTGGACAAATTGTATAGTTTCGCAACAGTATCGCCGAGTTGTTCACTTCGGAATCCAATCTGTTGTAAATTACCTGTAGTAGAACCACTAGCAGGCATTGCTTTGATTGAAATATCAACGGATTTCTTCAAATCTGCAACGCTGTCTTTCAGGAGAGACATTCTCTCCGTTTCTTCATTACTCTCGGTTTTCTCATCTGCGAGCCTTGCCCTCGCAAGACCAACGGCTCCGTAATCAACTCCTACATTCCAAGAATCTGGCTCGGCCAGCGCTTCACGTTGCAGCAACCCATTTCGAGTCAGATTAACTGCTTCTGATAGCAACCTTGCACGCTCGACCTTGTTCTCTGTCAGGAGTTCTGCCTTGTAGGTCAATGCCCTGCCCAAGAATGAATCAACAGAAGAGAGAGGGCTGAATCCTGAATATTGCAGTCCTTCCTTACCAGCATCTATTGCCCTGTCCAGATAGCGCAGTTTTTGCGAAGCGTTCGTTGAATCTCTAGATAGATGGATTGATGACGCAATGAAAAACGCGTAAGAACTTTCAAGTTCATAGCCTGCTACAGGCGCTCTGAGGCTCTCTGTTGCCCTTGAAAGAGACTCGATTGACTTTTCGAGAAACTCCTTTCTCTCTTCGATGATGTCCTTACCAAAGGAGGCCCAGATGAGCGAGTAACCCAAAAGATAGAACTGTCTGCCAGCAACAAAATTGTCTCTTGTCTTTTCTGATTCCTTGACCGCTCTTTCAAATAGCAGAGATGCTCCTAGTGCATCGCCTTTGAATTCAAACTCAAAGATGCCTGCCGCTTCGTAAGCGAGCGACTTTAAGCGAGAATCTTCAACAATTCCTTCCGCCAACGTCACCAAAGTATCGCTGAGCGGTATTATTTCGTCTTGGATTTGTTTTGTTTCCTCGGAGTAGATGAAAAATCCTGCAGCCCACGTCAAGAACCGCGAGTATGAATTTGCAACTGTAATCACCGTCTCTGAATTGCTCGAAGCCTTGAAACGATTGAACGCATTTCTTCCTCTCGTCTTTGCTTCTTTCACGAGTTCAACAAGTTGCTTCCTATCAGAAGATATCGAGCAGGCAACCGTCAAGCATTCGGGTAGTTCGACATAACCTCTCGCTAGAATTGCTTCATCTTTTTCGGAAGCATCTAATTGTGAAACAAGTTCTCGTGCACTAGGCAGACATTCGGCGTTGATTATTGCACGTCTTTCATCAGGATTATCGGATGCCCAGTATTTGCAAAAAGATGCTCTCGCCTTGCATCGATTATCATTCGCAAGTTTTTCATAAGCGTTCTTTGCCCTAAGAATTACTTTTTTGAATTCGTCTCTACTGTTCTGTTGAAAGGCAAGATTATAGTAAGAGTCGCCAAGCAGTTCGAAGACTCGCTTATCGCCTTCTACATTGCTTTTGAGAAAATTCTCGATAATTTGACTTGCAGAGTTCCAATCGTAAACTTCGGCAAACTTGCCAACTTCAGTCTTCAAATTATCAAATGATGAAGACAGCGAAGCGTTAACCGACAAGGGAGCAGCAAAGCGATTTTGGTTTAGGATTATTTAAATGCAGATATCGATAGAACAGCACCCTTGAGCAAGAATTAGGACTGTTTCTTTGTCGGTTCGGGGGGTCGATTGCAATTTTTCGATTGAGATGACTCCGACTCTTACGTATATACGAAATGATGTCGATAAACCATACTCTTGTAGATGTCACTTAATTGCTGAGTGAAAAGAATGACGATGTTCTAATCGATAGTGCGGATGAACATCAAATCGTAACAAGATCGAATTCAGTTCTCGCAGCGACCTTTCGAAAACCAATCTTTTCGTAAATTTTCTTGGCACCGTAGTTGTTCTCGCGCACGAAGAGAATAATGTCGCTGTTCTCGTGTTTCAGAGCTTCCCGCACTGCCACTGACGTAATTGACATGCCGAAACCCTTCCTCCTGTTGTTTGGATTGGTGAAGACCCGGCGAATTGCAACCATGTTACCGAGGACCTCAATTGCGGCCCTGGCGGCTAGTGTTCCGTTTTGAATAATTCCGAAAGATGGAAATCGTTTGATGAAATCCCGGGAGGCATTGATTTCTTCTGTGCTCGGTTCCGTTTGCATTAACTTCTCAAAAGATGCTCTGTTCCTCGCTTGCTCCTGAGCGCTTTTTTCATCTTCCCTCTCTTCGATTTCCATCATGACGGTAGATTTTGCAAACTCGTACGCATCACTTTCGGATAGTGTTCTCCACTCGTGGTTTATCGCTAGATTCGTGTGCTCTGGATCGAGTTTCATGATTGCGAAGGGCATTTTCGACTCGATTTTCCACGGAACGCTTCGTGACCCTTGCGCCTGCTGTAGAACACTTTCGAACTCGGGCTTTGTCCATATGCTTCCTTTCTGAAATTGAATATGCTCCGAAAGCTCAATCGCAATCTCGGGTGAATCTGCAACGAGCCAGGAGCTGTTCCTTCTCATTCCCCTATAAATCATCAATACGCCTGTTACAGGAGTTTGATCCTTTCCCGGTCCCTTAGAAGTAGCAACGAAGAATTTTGCCCTATCGCTCATTGCGCGGAAATTGGACAGGATGTAGACGTTCGCAATGGGATCGCGTTCTAGGTATTTTTGCAACGCAGGAACTAGATCCTGGCTTAGCTCTCCAGAGTTCGTGCAAAAAGCACCCGGTGATTCCTAGTCAACAAAACTGTGGAATTTCACAGTTTAGGTGCTTATTGAACCTGAGCTACTCAGGCGGAATTTCCCGGTAAACCAGACTGAGGTCGATGTTAGATGCGGACTTTCTAATTGCCTTTGCAATCGGATAGAATATGATTGAGATGAAAAGAGCTATGGCTACGACGATAATCGGTCCCGGACCCAGTAGACCGCTCGTAGTTCCAGAAGCTGGAGAACCGAGGAAGACCAAAATAATGAGCACTGCGAAACCTACTGCGTGGATCAATCCGGTTACGGTAAGAAGCGGAACTGGACCGATCCTAGCATTCGCAACCTTGGGCGAGTTTTCAAACATTTGTTTCTTCCTGAAAGGTAGTAGCGCGGCAGTCACTCCGTTCGGCAGAAAAGCTATGGCAACGATCACGGTCGTCGCAACGAATGCTCCGATTACGGTCGAGTAATACGCGTCAAGGCCAGCGACGACGACGGTCAAGAATGCAACTACTCCGATGGCGAACGCGGGCGTGCCCGTCCGACCAGATACAGAAGCGAATCTTTCCGGGATCAATCGATCAAAACTCCAAGCAAAGAGAATCCTGCTCGCGGGGAGTATAGGGGCAGCAACTAAGCCGAGCACAGCAAATGAAAGGCCGAGCCCTATGAAGAACGCAACATTTGGATCGTTCACAACTGCAAGGATGAGCGCGTTAAAGCTAAACGCACCCGAGGGAGCAGTTGCACTATTGATCAATGCATTGAATCCAAAGGCTGAGAGGAAATTGTAAGAGAAAATGCCCACGAGTGCAAAAATGCCTATTGCAGCTATGATCCAGGATATCACCGTACCTCCTAACATGCCTATGCCCATGCTCCTGCTTGTGTTTCTTATTTCGCTACCAAAGTAAGCGGAAATCGGCGCGGCGAGGAAAAAGAAGACGAATATCATTGCACCTGCCGCGACAAGGGGAGTGCTTCCGTTGGGTGTCGACCAACCGTTTGCTGTGGCATTGATCGAAACTTGATCATAGTTGAACCCTGTAGCTAGCTGCGAATTGAAATTTGCCACAACGCTAGATGTTTTTGAAACGGCGAGATACGCGAAAAATGCGATTATTGCGACGAGAGCGTAGACAGAAACAAATCTGACGAACCAGAACCATGCTTTTGTTTTCACAACAGCCAAGGCAAAAATGAGTACCAAGATAACGGCGGAAATGATGAATAAGTGGAGTGGGCCGCTGTAAAACCAGTAAGCGACTGCGCTCGCGACGCTTGCATTCGAACCATAGGAGGTAAGAAACGTAGGGCCGAAAAATGCCTGCAGAGAGAGAGGTGCGAGCGTTCCAATACCTACTACGAATGAAAACAGAACCATGAACGATGGAATTATGCCCCAGATTGGATGAAGGACCCTAGATCCAAAGACATAGTCACCCCCGGCGCGAGGGAAAACGGAAGTTAGAGCAACGGTGTTGTAGGCGAGGGCGAGTAATAGAACAATGGCGATTCCAAAGACGAGCGGAAGGCTAACGCCCTCGTAGAGTGAAGGTAGCTCAAGTATTCCAAGGGGAATCAGCACCATAGGTCCCGCGGCGAGGAGAGTGAAGGACAGGACGTCGAATGCCGTGATCGATTTTACCAAGCCCGTGGAGTTTCGCATAAACAGCTGGGGCTTGTTAGGTTCGTTCGAAGCGTTGTCAGACAATATTTGTTGAAAGACTAGAGTTTTGTCTTAAATCCTTTTACATAAAGAAACTTCTAACCTCAAAGTAATTCGATATACGTTCGAGTTTTCGATAAAATTCTTTGGATAGGCCGCAATCTTGACTTGAAGCCCCATACGGCCTCTTTTGAAGATGAATCCGTATTTTCAATGGATCCACTGATTCTCCTTAAAATTAAGCGTGCCGAATGACTGCCTTTATCCATAAGCAAATTGTCCAAAACATTTTACAATTTGCAAATCATCTGATCATAAGAGTATGCGACGCGAACCAAAGCTAGCTTCGAAAATTGAAAAGGCTGATCGGAAGCAAGAGGAAGAAAAGGAAAAAGAACCGAAGCAGCGAAAGAGATCCAAATCATCTTACCAGGGACTTCGCCCGATAGGAGAAGATCTTAGTTCTCAGTATGAGACGGCCGAAGATGAGTTGGAGAGAGTAGGTGGCGGACCTTCCTCATAAATCCGTTGACAACTGCGCGCCTCTGATAATAAATCACCATTTGAAATTAGGATTTTCTCGCTGAATTTCATCCTAACATATACGCCTTGAGGCACTCCAATCTGCGTGTATTTTCTGTATTAACTAGTTCTTATGAACCACCCACGACCAAATTCTTCGAT
>JASHSF010000187.1 GCA_030036955.1 Nitrososphaerales archaeon | reverse complement strand
AGTTCCGGGAGATCAGCACGACTACGATACGGGAATGCCCGTTCAGCTCTTCAATGCTACGGTAAATGGCATCACGACTGAACTCGTCGGTTCCGGCGACAAAGCCGGATTTTACTTCGTCGTGAATGCAAAGACTGGGTCTCTACAGTACAAAGTCGAACTAGGCACCCACGAGAATTTCAATGCTTCCTACGGAGTCTATCCTCCTTCTCAAATTTATCCGGGAAATGAAGGGGGCGTCGACTCATTTTCGACTTTTGACCCCACTACAAACATGATCTACACGACAGAGTACAATACGCCTCTGAGTTGCGATAATTTTGTATCTTGTGTTGGCACAAACTCGACACTTTATGCAATTGACGCTTCAAGCGGATCAATTGTTTGGACGATGAATTTTGCAGGCCCCGGACTCGGCGGGGGAGTCTCAAGCACCAACAGCTTGGTATTTACTTCGGACGGAAGTCACAATTTCTACGCCCTAAACGGTTTCACTGGCCACGTGCTCTGGAGCGTTCACGATCCAAGCGGGGGAGTACCAGGGGCGGCTCTTTGGACTTGGGGAGCTCCTTCAATAACCAACGGGATGGTTTTTGAAGCAACTTACGGCGGCCCGACTAATGGCAAGATAGAAGCCTATTCGGCCCCGATTTCGACAAATACAACTGTTGATTCTTCGTCAGAGAGCTCAAGCTCGAGCCCGTCGACTTCAAGATCCCCAAATCTAACGACCTCCTCTGTTACCCAAATTCACCACTCGGAGACTCAAATCTCTTCTGTCTCGACAAGTGTAAGCTCAGTTTCGTTCCCTCCGGTGACCACGACGGCATCAAGAGCATCCAACCCATCTACATTCGATTTTGTCCTCTATACAGCGATCGCATCAAGCCTTGCAATTGTGGTCGTGACGAGTGTCTACTTCGTACGTAAGCAAAGAAATCATTAGGTTCGCTACTTGGTTAACTTGGGTTCTATTTGCACTTGGAAACAAGATCGAAGAATTAACAGCCCCCGAATCTAGGACTTGAACCCGTGTCAGCCCGGACGTTTTGCCTTAAAGAAGTCGACGATTGGGTTCCAACTTTCTCTCGTGATCCGCGTGGAGTTATCTATTGTCTTCATCGAATATGCGCAAAGAACAAATTTTGCCAAGTTTTTTCTAGCCTGATTCGCGTAGGGTGGCAACAATGGGCTGACTCTTAGCTCCCTCCCCGAGCTATTGTCAGTACCCTGCGTCCTAATTTCGACTACGCAGGCAGTTAAATTTCGGATGCGCGAAATGTCAATTGTATCCTCAGAATATGATATCGAGGCTGATTGCACTTGCCGCTTTAGTTATGTTCTTGGCTTCGTCAATATCCACTCTTCAGAATTCCACTTACTCTGCAGGATATTCCAGCATAACAAGGGAGAAAGTTTCGGCATTTGCCATCGACAAGAGCTACGATACATGTTATTGCGCAGACGTGGCTCTAATCAATGGAACGGTTTTACATTTCCAAAAGACACCAATTAAGGATAGAAAAATCACAATTTACTGCGATTGCGTCTGCGATTATTCCAACGTTCGGAATGAGAGCAATTATTACCCTGGCGTGAACCTTTCTTGTTCTTGGCGACGAAATATAGGTTGGCGGCCTTTGCTTTCGTATGATTCAAGCGGAAAACTTGTACCTTATGTCTATACCAATGCATGGGGCGGATTTTCAACAATCATCTATCATTTCTTGAACTCGAACAAGACTGCGCCCTACGACGGGACACTCTATCGCTTCTACTCTATGGATGACCTCACGAAAACGAGAAGCCCGGTCGTAACCTACCTCGCGGGTTAGAATTTTTGGATCAATCGTTTTCGACTCAAGTCGTTCTTCGGGTTTCTGGATTATCTGGTAAGAATTCCCTACAGTATGAGCTTTACTGGATTACTTCGCCTCCGGCGAAAGGAATTACAGTTCCGCAGAGAAAGTTCGAGTCTTCACTCACTAGGAATGCGGCTAGTTTAGCCTGCTCCCAGGGTTCGGCGAGCCTCTGAATCGGAACTCGGCTTTTCATTCTTTCTTGAAACTCTGGAGTCGAGATTTCTTCCTCAGAAAAGTAGCTCGGGTTTCTTACCCAGTTTTGGGCAATGGCGTTTACCTGTATATTGAATGGCGCAACTTCTCGCCCGAGCGCCTTTGTGAGAGTAACTATTGCACCGCGGGCGGAGCAATAGGCAGTGTAGGGTCCGGGATAAGGATCTATCCCTCCGGCTGCAGCAATGTTCAGAATTTTTCCCCTCCTGTTAGGAATCATGTGCCGAAGAACAGAGCGCGTGGTGTAGAATAGCTCGGTGACAATTAGGCGGAACATGTCGTCCCACTCATGATCTGCAATTTCGTGGAAGGGTTTGTCGAGGTGCTTCGGAGCGTTGTTGTTTACCAGCGCGTCAATTCTTTCGTACTCCTTTACCAGACTCTCGACTTTTTCATCGGCAATTCCGGGCTTGCTAAAGTCAGCTTCGATAAAGCGGATCGGAGGATCTTCGGATCCAGGATTCAAATTGACGCCGTCGCGTGCAAGAACTTCTTTCGCACCTTTGAGGTCCGCCGACTGGAGAATTAACGTAGCTCCCTGACGCTGAAATTCGGCCGCGTCCGGTCCTCCTTGAAGCAGACCGCAATTAGTAATCAGACAGACCTTTCCGCTTAACTTTCGCTCGAACTTGGAATCCATCTTTGATTAGAAAGAAATAGCCTTCTTTATTTGTTCCGGCGCTTAAGCGTCATGGGCCTATAATTTTTTAAGAGCGCTTACCGGTATTTTCCTTTTGGTCTTGCGCTGATAATCAGCGAAGCTGGAATTAAGGGCGGATTGCCGTTCGTACAAAGCGTCGCGTTCAGCTCCGTGCAACTCTTCGGCATGCACTTTGATTGTATCGTCGCCTACTTCAATTTGGATGTCGGGATATGAGCTTTGAGGTGGTTTTTGATCTTCAAAGATAGCTCGACATTCTCGAAAACGTTTAACTCTATTTGCATTGTGATTGTCTATTCGAGTTTGTCATAAAGTGGATAAGGGCAGGACTGACGGCAGCGGACGAAAGCTCGTAGCAATTATGTTCACCGACATTGTTGGCTTTACCGCGCTCAGTCAAACAAACGAAGCTCAAGCCCTTGAGGTACTTGAGCGACACAATCGATTGCTTGAGACCTTTTTCCCGAAATTCAGAGGAAGGCAGATCAAAACGGTTGGAGATTCTTTTCTCGTAGAATTTGAAAGCGCGCTCGACGCATTAAACTGCGCGCTTGAAATTCAAAATTTTTTGCACGACTACAATGTCGCTGCGAGCGAGCAGTGGAAAATCAAACTCAGGATTGGGATACATTTGGGGGATGTCGTACGCAAAGGCGACGACATTTTTGGAGATGCAGTAAACATTGCGTCAAGAATTCAGCCCCTTGCGACTCCTGAAGGAATATGCATTTCCCAGCAAGTGTTCGATCAAGTGCACAACAAAATCGCCTGTAAATTGGAGCAGTTACCAAAAACCGAGATGAAAAACGTCAGATTTCAAACGAATGTGTTTGCGATCGTCATGCCTTGGGAGCAGAGGGCTGGAAGATCGCAGATCGATGTCGAAGGAGTTGATAGGCTGAGAGTCGCGGTACTTCCTTTCTCGAGCATGAGCCCAGATCCTAATGATGAATACTTTGCCGATGGAATAACAGAAGAATTGATCTCTACTATTTCAAAGATCCAGGGCTTGCAGGTTATTGCAAGGACCTCGGTTCTGCGTTACAAGGGAGGAAGCAAGAGCATTGATGAAATAGGCAGGGAACTAAGGGCTGGTTCCATTCTGGAGGGCAGCGTGAGAAAGGCGGGAAGGAAGCTTCGAATCACTGCCCAGTTAATTGATTCAAAAGAAAATCTCCATGTCTGGTCTGAAACGTACGACAGGGAGCTCGACGACATCTTTGCAATTCAAACCGAGGTGGCACAGTCAGTTGCTTCAAAATTGAAGCTCAAGTTCTTTGAAAAGAATGAGCTCGCAAAGGGCACTCTCAATTCTGACGCGCACGCTCTCTACCTCGAGGGACTGTATCACAAGGGCTACTCGCGAGGAGAGCTGGAGCGAAACTTGGAGGATATCAACAGAGCAATAAAGTGTTTTGAAAAAGCTATAGAACTCGATCCGAATTTTGCCCTCGCCTACGCCGGACTCGCAGATTGCTACAATAATCTCGGGACGACGCAGTTCGTGAGCCCGGCGGAAGCGCTTCCAAAGTCGAGCGAACTGTCCCAGAAAGCCCTGGAGCTCGACTACTCTGTTGCCGAGGCCCACGAGTCCCTCGCGAGGGTACTCAAAGTCTACTACTGGGATTTTGTAGGTGCTGAAAGAGAATTCAGGTTAGCTATCAAGCTAAATCCAAATTTGGCGAGTGCGAGGGCGGGCTACTCAGATTTGATGCTTATCCTTGGCAGGTATGATGAGAGTCTGGTGGAGCTGGAAGCGGCGTTAGAGCGCGACCCATTATCCTTGGACATCCGCACCGAGCTCGGTAGGCTGTATTCGCTGACGGGAAGGTACGACGAGGCCCTCGTCGAGTGCAATCGGGTCCTTGCGATGGATGGAACTCATATTTCAGCGTACGAGTGGATAACTATCGCATATGCCGGGAAGGGGAAGTACTCCGAAGCTCTGGAGGCTACTGATAGGTTCATGCCATTGTTTAAGGGCCAAATAGCAAAGATGGCGAAAGCAAGAATCTATTCTATTTTAGGGCGACAAGATGAAGTTAGAAAGCTCAGAGATGAGGTGTTCGAGCTTTCGAAAAAGGAATACACCACTCCTCTTGTCCTTGCGGCGATCTCCAAGCTTGCTGGAGACAGCGAGGAGGCGGTTCGACTGCTCGATGAAGCGTACAAGACTCGGGCAGGCGAACTGATCTATCTTAGATCCCATAAATTTTACTTTGACGTATTTTACGCAGAACCCAGATTTATCGCGCTTGAAAATAAAATTGGCCTGACAGGAAAGAAACTCAAAGAGAGTTAGCCAGAACGCGCGTCAAAAGCTAGGAGAAGCATTACATCGGCACTTTCGGGAGGCTGTCTCCGGGCCAAACACCACGGTTTCCGGTGCCCCTTCTGGGTGCCCAAAGCACCAAGCTTCGCCAAGGTGCACTCTATCGGCTTCCGATAGTATCGGGGTCGAGCATATCGGTTTTTGTTATGGATCGGAAAGGCAAGTGTGCAATATTTGGACTCGATCCGAATGATCCTGCATAAATGAAACAGGGTTGCCATTGCACAAGAGAACTGTAATCACAATAACGAGCATCGCCGTTATCGCCCTGTTTGCGGTTTCGAATCTCAGCAATATCCTGACCTACACCGAAAACGT
>JASHSF010000186.1 GCA_030036955.1 Nitrososphaerales archaeon | reverse complement strand
CCTGACGTTGCAGGAACGCCAGTAACGTAGTTGTGAATCTGTGTAATTGTTGTGCTCTGGTGGGTGCCGAAAAATATCGTGGTCCTGTTCTCCCCACTCGTTAATACAAACTGAGTGCCCGAACCAGCTAATCCTCCGTCCCTCGTAGTCCAGAGAGCGTGTAGTCTCTCAATCTCACGATATACGACATCCCCATTCTTGCCGAAATGAGTTGAGACGACGAGAACGAATGCGGTGTGATCGGAAAACGCGGTCGCGCTTACTTGGTACGCAACCAAGCCTAGTCTAGAGGGGCAGAAAGAAGAATTCAGACAAGCGATGTTTTGATCGACGATCCAAGCAATTCGGTCTGAACCGCTATTACCGCTGCCAGTGACCGCATTTGAGGACAGGAACAATACAGTTGATAGAAATAAAACAGGGACGATACAGAGTACCAGAATCTTTACCGCTTTTCGCATCACGAAAGTCTCCTTTTTGCGCCGCACTGGTGGAGACATATCACTGTCTTTAGCTTTTCCAGTGCCAATTTCGTAAGCGTCGATTCAAAATGCCTCTTATATCGAATGTCGAAAGGAACCGCTTTCGTTGTCCCTTGAGTGAAAAATTATTGTAAAAATAGCTGAAATGCGTTCATTGCGGGAAGATCTATTCGTATGTTCTAAGAAGGCTCAATCGACTATTTTGAAGACATTCATGCGCTGGGTTAACCGGTTTTAGCGCAGATCTCTGGCGAATTACCCGCAATCGAGAAAACTGTTTTTAAGCCCTGTCTCAATCGCCTAACTAATCGCCTCCATAAGATAGAAGGGAATACGAAGATTGCTATTGACCGAAGCAAAGCCGATGAAAGAGTATACGAGAGCATTCATTTTCTGTCAGGTGGAACCAATGAAGGAAAGGGACGTTCTCGAAGAGCTCGTAAAGATGGAAGACGTTCTCGAAGCCCACATGATTACCGGTGAATACGACGTGATCGCAGTCGTTCAGGTAAGAAGGCAGTTCTTGCAAGCCGATTATGAAACAGTGTTCAATTCGGCGATTGCGAGAGTTGAAGGAGTAAAGTACGTTATTGACACCAACACCATAGTCGGCATTGCGTCCAAGACAAAGATATCAGAAAGTGCTTAAAGTTCTCTTCGGGGGCCATTCGGGAGCTCATTCCGAAAGTTTTTACGCAAACGCTTTGTTCTCAATCCTCCTAATCAGGTAAAGTCATGCGTTGAGCAAGAGTCAACCTATTTCCCGCCAAAAGTCCCAATACCTTCCGATGGGGCACGATGAGTCGTGGAATTTCGTTAAAAACCACTACAAAATGATGCTGTCAACGGTTGACCGGCGGGGCTTTCCGCAGGTGACTCCAATCTGGTACGTCGTGGAGGGAAGGAGAATTTTCTTTAGAGCACAGCCGTACAAAAAGAAGATTAGAAACATACTGAGCAAACCCGAGGTTTGCGGTGTGGTGGAGGACGGGGAAAGATACACCGAGCTGAGAGGAGTTATGATCCAAGGCTTCGCAAAAATCGTGGACATGGACAAACCATTGCGTCGCCATGTCTTCGCAATGCTTGCTGAAAAATACGCGAAATTTAGAGATACAGAAAAAATGCCAAGGAGCTGGCAGAGCACATTTGGAAAGGAGCACCGTGTAGTTGTGGAAATCCGCCCGATCAGGATCGTCTCATGGGACAATCGAAAGTGGTCAGGTAGAGAAGAGAACAGCTAACACTCGATCGAACTTTGATTGAGAACTCCTTTAAGAATCTCTGCTTCGCGAGCTTTTCAGTAACCCTCTCCTAGACGACGATAGCACTTTCCTTCCGGACTTGCTTTTGGATTTCTCTGGCGACTTGATGATTCTAGTTCCCTGACCCGAGGTCCGAGTACCCAACCTGCGGGCGGGTTTGTTCGAGTCGCTTTTGCCTACCAAAACACTTTTTCTTGAGACACTGACGGATGGAATTACTAGCTTCCTGGTGAGTTTACCTTTCGAGACAATTGGAGCTGGTTTCTCAATTTGAGAAACTGCGATCTCATCTTTTTCGACCGGCGGAGCTGCTTCTAGTCGAGTCGCGTAAGTTCGCAATCGTTTCTCGTATATGCTTCTCGCAGGAAAACCCATCGAGCACGCGTAAGCGTTGAATTTTACCAGCTTTTGGCTGTCGTTCGAAATGGGTTTTTGGATTTCCCGAATCTGCTGTCCCACGACGGCATAGCACGTGGCGTAGCCTGGAAAAATGCTCTCATGCGCCGGGAAGATCTGAAAGTAAACCGTTCGCTTGGAGATTCCGGTTTTAGCTTCAGCCCATTCGAGAAAACGCAATAAATCCTGCTTGCCACTGTTGATTCTAGAATCGCCGAGCACTCGCAAAAATCGGATGATTCGCTGTTTGTAAGTAGAGAACTCCATCTCGCGTAAAACCTGGCCAAAACCACCGTAGCGCTTTGTAAGTGAAACAAAATCTGCTTCGACGGGCGACAAACTATTGTTGGCGATTTTTTCCGTGAGTTTTTGGATGCACTCGAGGAATTCTAACTCCCTCTGAAAGGCAAGTCCTTCAGATGTAGTTCCGCCGTGGAGCGAAGGTAGCATCTCCACAAGAGTCGGTTCGGCTGCAAACCTCGCTGCGGTGTTGCTCGCGTGAACGCAGTGCCCGTACTCTTCGTGCACTAGAAGGTTCAGAAGATCCGAAAAGCTCGAAACCGGGGCTTTTTTCGAGTCTGTTGTTAAGTAAAATCTCTGGCTCGGCTTGCTCGTGAAAGCGTCAAACTCCTGAGCCGCGCCGGATGGAATTATAGGTGTGAGGTACGGCGGCGTTTCTACGACTGTGGCATCATACCGTGGATTTATCCCTACAATCGATTCCGCGACTAGAGCTTGAACTACCGGGCGAATTTGGAGTACTGTGGCAAGGGCTTCCCTCGGCCTAAAGTTAGGCGTTGAGCGCAACTTTGCCTCGACAGCCTCGACCGTGTTGTCACAGTGAAACTTTTTCGCAAGGCGGGCCGTCGCCTCCTTCAATTTTGGAAGATCTTCTTCGATCCATGAGAGCGCCTTTTCCTCCAGGTCACCCGGCGATTCCTGGTAGTCAAATCCCTCGCGCAGAGCTCTCGGATAGAACGCCTCCCTTTCTAGATCAGCTCCCTGCTTCTCGAAGATCTTCATAACCTCGTCAAATTCGCCGTCTGTAAAACCTTCCACCGCAAAGCGCTTAGAAAACGCAAGAATCCTTCCGCGAAGTTCCTGGATCTTTCCAAGTAGTTCCTTGTCCTTTGTTCCATATTCGATGATGTCGAGAACCTCATAGGCTCCGATCACTTGGTACTGGGCAAGAACCCTAATCGCCGCAGAAAAGTTTCGCCCTTCAAACTTTTCAAGCGACGAGTTTATCGCAGCTATCAACTGATCTGCAATTTTCTTGTAAGTAACCGGTTCTATTCCTTCCTTGATCAAATGCGTCGCAAAAACTTCGGATACCAGACCCACGTCTCGGTGCGGTTCTTCAAACGAATTGACAGCGTCAATTGATAGGAGGAGCTTTTTTGCAATCTCTCCCCTTTCGCTTTCATCGCACTTCTCTTGGAGCTCTTTCGCCCTCTCACTTGCGCGACGCAAGTTTTCGCTGCTCGGGATGAAAATTCGATCTTTGAGATCCTCGAATCCCAGCCCGTACAGGGTTTGCGGACTGATTTCTTTGAAAAGATCCAGGATTTGTTTTTCTAGACTGTTCATTTGCGGTAGCTCTAAGGTAGACCCTGATGTTTCGGCCACCATTTTCTCAGACATTAGTTCAGGTTCACTCTCCGGTTTACGGCAGTGGCAAGGGCCGGGACAGCGATTAAAGGTTATCCTGAAAAATGAATCAAATGCTGAAATCAAGCCAACAAAGTTTATCGCACCGACGAGCACAGAATTTCTTGTGTCAAGTTGAAGATCAGTGATCTCCGGAACGCTCCGGTCAAGGACATTGTTACGCCAGCGAGAAGTCTAGCCCCAGATACTTCAATCTCAAAGGTAATCGGTTATCTGAGGCAAAAAGGGTTGTACGAAGCATTTGTGGACGAGAATGGGAGAACCGGTGTTGTAACACTAAGAGCGCTGCTGGACGTTCAGAACATCGCTACTGCAAAACTCCCTTCCGTAATGTCTTTTGTCCCAAGACTCGGTCCCGCCAACACCATAGGCGACGCTGCTACTCTCATGTTCGAATACAGGTTGAGATCGCTTCCTTACTTCGAAAACGGCAATCTCAAGGGTCGAGTCACAACCTCTCCAATTATTGAAAGCCTGACGGAAGCTCAGCCGGATCTCAGCGCTGATCGTCTAATGACCCCGGATCCGATATGCGTTGACGCTCGTGACGAAGTTGCAAAGGCCCGAAGAATAATGCTGCGCAGGAAAGTAGACCAGCTGCCCGTAACAAAAGATGGCAAGTTGCAAAGCGTGATTACATCGAGTTCAATAGTGTTCAATCTGATGCCCGTAGCAGATCGTCAGGTCAAGGGCAATTGGAGAGTCAGAAGGTACGAAGCACCTGTCGAAGACATTTCAACGGAAGGGGTTGTCCAGAACGATGCGAAAGATAATGCGAGAGAGGTTTTTCAAAACATGAGCAAAAATCTCTCTACATACTCGGTGATTACGAACTTCGATGAAATTCAGGGGATTATAACTCACCGCGATTTTATGAAGATGATACTGAACGCGAAAGATTCCGGTTCTATCCCGATGTACATTGTCGGACTTCCGGACGATCCCTTCGAGGCAGAGGCAACTCGCGAAAAGTTCACTCGAGTTATACAATTGGTACGCAAATCGATCCCCAACGTGATAGAGGCAAGAGCAATCATCAGAGCTGGGGAGACCAAAGCCGCACGGAAAAGATTCCGTGTGCAAGTTTTCATCTTGACTCCAAGGCAACATTACAGTTACACAGTGTCTGGCTTTGAGCTACCGGACATGTTTGACGAAATTTCGCGCTGGTCGAAAAAACTCGCCGAGCGAAACGACTCGCGGCGTAGAAGAGTCCGAGTTGATCCGGGCACCCTAGCTTAGGTTTGGAACATCTGGTTTTTCTTCGTCCAAGGGTGAGGAACACGGCAGAGACCCGCCGCGAATCAAAGCGCGTTACGGACTGGGTCAAAGTTCTTCGCCGCGCGTGTTTAGCCGGTAGGAAAGCGATCGAAGATAATTACAACGTAAAGGCGCGAAATCTAACACTCGGACGCGGTTCGGGCGGCGATTTGACGCTTAGGATCGACAAAGTTTCAGAAGATGCCATTTACAAATCGCTCGTCCGTGATCTCGGGAAAAATTCGTTTGTATTTTTCTCTGAGGAATTGGGAGAGAAAAAACCACACGGCGTGGAAGCTCCGGTTATTATTTGTGATCCACTTGACGGATCCCATAATGCGCAAGTCGGCATCCCAATGTTTGCAATTTCGCTCGCCGTTCTTCACGCGAGCGGAACTGATCTGGAGGTGACGTCTAGAAAGTTTGGAGATGTAGTGTGCGGATTTATTCTAGCCATAGCTTCAAGCGACGAATACTATGCCTTAAAGGGCCGCGGAGCATATCATAACAGGAAAAAAATCAAACCTGTACACAGGTTACCAACAGCTGGTTCGCCCGCATTCAGAACGCTTGCAATAGAATGCGGCGATATCGAGTTCATCAAAACCTTGATCTCAAATTTCAAGAGAGAACAAGTTTACAAATCGAGATTGCTTGGCAGTGCTGCTCTCTCTCTTTGCTTTCTAGCAGACGGAGCGATTGACGGGCTGATATTTGCACAGCCCGGCGGGGCACGCAGCTTAGATTCAGCAGCGGGTTACCTCATAGCGAGTGAAGCGGGAAGTCACTTTTCGGATCTCTATGGAAAGGAAGCTTCAATTGAAGAGTCCGAGATAAGTTTCGCTTCGCGAATCAATATCGCCGGGGCTAGAACCGAAGAGCTATTAGAAAAGCTGCTCCAAATCGTCCGCCCCGCACTTGACGCATAGCCCGTCCGGAAAAAGAGTTAAATCGATTCCCGGATAGCTTGTCTCATGTTGATCTGCCTAACTGCTGTTAGCAATAGTTCGTGAGGAGAATATTGGGAGAGCAGCTGACGAGCCAAAAAAGGTTCAAGGGCCTCGAGACGGATCTTTCCGAAGCAGATCTGAAAAAGATCTACCGCGCGATGCTCGTTACAAGATTGTTTGATACTAAAAGCATGAATCTGCAGCGCCAGGGGCGTATCGGATTCTACGTTCCCTGTTCCGGTCAGGAGGCTGCACAGATCGGAAGCGCCTTTGCCCTTCGTCCCGACGACTGGACGTTTCCGACTTACAGGGACGTGGGGGTTGCGGTCTTGCGCGGTGTTGAGATAAGCAAGCTTTTCGCCCATCTCATGGGTAACTCAGACGACGAAATGCTCGGCAAACAGATGCCGAGTCACTGGGGTTACAAGGAAGTCAATTTTGTGAGCGTTGCTTCGCCGATCGCAACGCATCTGCCAGTTGCAACGGGCGTCGCGATGGCAATGAAGCTCGAGAAAACAGGTACCGTGGTAGTCGCCTATCACGGTGACGGAGCGACTTCGGAGGGAGAATTTCACGCAGCTTACAATTTTGCGGGAGTTTACAAAGCCCCAATAGTTTTCATCTGTGAAAATAATGGCTGGGCCATATCCGTTCCCGTCGCACGCCAAACAGTATCGGAAACTCTAGCTGCGAAGGCTGAAGCTTACGGATTTGAAGGAGTGAGGATCGACGGAAACGACGTACTTACGGTCTACGAAGCTACGAAGAAAGCCGTGGAAAAAGCGAGAAGTGGCGGAGGGCCTACGATGATAGAATGCCTCACTTACCGAATGGGTCCCCACAGCACGAGCGACGATCCAAGCAGATATAGAACAAGAGAGGAGTTTGAACTCTGGCAAAGGAGAGACCCCGTCGAGAGGCTCAGAAGAACGCTTGTGGAGGCGGGGCTGTGGGACGATTCCGCCGAAGTTAAACTCAGATCTGAGATCGAAGGTGAAATAACGCGCGCGATAGAAAAAGAGGAAAAGGTCGCAATGCCGAGTCCCAGAACGATGTTCGAGGGCGTTTATTCAACCGAGCTGAAATCGCTCAGCGAGCAAAGGGAAAATTCTGTACTGGATAAGGTTTCAAAAGAATAGAGATACTGGTCAAGAAAAATATGCCGACGATAAACATTGTTCAGGCTGTAAATCAAGCGCTTCGGGAAGAGATGCGTAGGGACGACCGAATAGTCGTACTTGGAGAGGACGTCGGAAAAGACGGCGGCGTTTTCCGCGCAACGGAAGGTCTCTACGATGAGTTTGGTGAAGATCGCGTGATGGACACCCCGCTTGCGGAGGCGGGAATAATCGGCACGGCAATTGGAATGGCAATATACGGACTGAATCCAATTCCCGAGATTCAATTTCTGGATTTTATTTACCCAGCGTTTGATCAAATTGTAACCAACCTCGCCAAGCTGCGCTACAGATCAGGTGGCCAGTACTCATGTCATCTAGTTGTCAGAGCGCCTTACGGCGGCGGAATCAAGGGAGGGCATTACCACTCCCAGAGTAGCGAGGCGTACTTCACGCACACCGCGGGACTTAAGGTCGTAATCCCCGCGACGCCGTACGACACGAAGGGACTGCTTCTTTCTTCTATTCGAGATCCAGATCCCATAATTTTCCTCGAGCCAAAAAGGATCTACCGTGCGGTGAAGGGCGAAGTTCCTGATGGCGAATTCACCGTGCCGATCGGAAAGGCCCGAGTTGCTCGTGAGGGAAGCGATGTTTCGATTTTTGCTTACGGCGCAATGCTCCACGTTGCTATGCAGGCTGCAGAAGCCGCTAAAGCGAAGAACGGAGTGGAATGCGAAGTAATCGATCTGAGAACTCTTGTTCCACTTGATACTGATGCAATAATTGCCTCAGTTCAAAAAACTGGTCGTGTGGTCATTGTCCATGAGGCACCAAAGACTTCAGGCTTTGGGGCAGAGATTTCAGCTCAGATAGCAGAGAGAGCAATCGAATATCTGAAGGGTCCGATCCTGCGAGTTACAGGTTACGATACGCCGTTTCCATATACCCTCGAAGAATATTATCTGCCGAGTGTTCCGAGAGTTCAAGCCGCTATTGAAAAAATAATGCAGTACTAATTTCCCATAGGGACTGGGGCGATGCCTGATCTAGATCTGTGAGAAAGCTGGTTCTTCAAGAAAACGAAAGTTATCGTACTTGACATCGAACCTTCATGTGAAGATGAATGCATTTTTTTCTTCGACTTAGTAATCAAATTAATCATTAGAGTTAATGCGAGAATTCGAATTCAAAATTACTTCATTTCACTTTTTTGCCGGTGGCATAAAGGCACGAGCAGAATTCTATTCCGTTGTCAAGACATCTTCACCTAGAGAGTTATCGTGCGACAAGGCCACTGTCGACTTGGTGCTAGAAGAGACCGTATGTCACAGTTCTCGTCAAAGTGGCAAAACAATAACCAGGAGAAACTCAGGGACCGAGTAATCAACCAAGTCCGCGCGCCCGGACCGCTCAAACCAAGGCTCGAGATGGCGTCACGACAAATACAGGTGCAGATCTCGAAGCTCGACGCAACATCATCAAAACTACGCGAAAGAGATTCGTCAATCTTCAACAAAGTAGTTGCCTCAATTCAGAAACACGACACGCAGCACGCCAACATCCTAGCCAACGAACTATCCGAAGTCCGAAAAATGAACAAGATGGTTACACAGGCAAAGCTCGCACTCGAACAAATCACTCTACGTCTCAACACAGTCCAGGAGCTCGGCGACATTGTGGTTACACTTTCACCGGCAATGGGCGTTATACGAAACGTCAGGTCGGGTCTCGTCAGTGTCATCCCAGAGGCAGAGCACGAAATCGGGGAAATCTCTGGCTTACTCAGCAGCATACTTGTGGACGCAGGTCAGCTAGGCTCAGGTGTCATCAACTTCGAATCCGCAAATGAGGAAGCGGACAAGATTCTCGCAGAGGCAGGAGCAGTCGCGGAAACAAGAATGAGAGACAAGTTCCCAGATCTTCCAGAATCGGTACCCGGCGGAACAGAAGCTTCCGCGGGCTTCTCTTAGGAAAAAAGTACGCACGAAATGGGTGGAGTATCTTTCTCCATTCAATTTTTTCTTTCACTCGATCTCTAGCAACCAAAAAATTAGAAGAGCAGAATGGCTTTGAGTGATTCCGGGGAAATCCTTTCTCGCAAGCAACTTCGATTTCCGAAACTTTGCTTTCCTGATCACTATCCAATAAAGACCAAAGAGGCCTCTTCAAATTCATCCCAGCAAATGAAGGGAGCAAGGTCTCAAAGCTCACGTGTTGTTTCTCACCGCGTTGAAACTAATTTCACTTTCTTTTCGATCGCGACCTCCGGCCAGCGACAAATCACTTACGCTGCATCTCCTCTAATCAGTCCGTTTTGCACAAATAGAGTCGCAAACCGCCGGAGCTGACCTCCGACCGGTATGGATACTCCATCCACACTGAAGGTCTTTTCCTCATCCGGCGAAAAAAATCTCAGGGATAAAATCAACCACACCATTAGGGAGATCGAGCTCCAAAGGAGAGAACTCGAGCAACTCCGTTTTCGACTCGAGGAGCGACGCGTCGCGATGTTCAATGCAACGGTCCGGGCTGTAGAATCTAGCGACGAGATGCGAGCTCGGGTCTTCGCGGGTGAGCACGTCGAACTTCAGAAAGTAACCAAGGTAGTCAACGCGTCGGAGCTCGCTCTACTTCACATCATAGTGCGCCTCGAAACCCTCCGTGACGTTGGTGACGTGACTGTTGCGCTTTCCGCCGCTTTCCGAGAAGTCAAAAAGATAAACAAGTCGATCAAGAACATCGCCCCGGACCTCGAAGCTTCGGCCAAGGAAGTTAATCAGTCGTTCACAGACCTCTTGGCGGAGCTCGGGATTCTCTCGCCTGACATCAACATAGCTCTCTCGGATACGCCAGACGAGATTTTCCAGAAGGCCCAGATGCTGATTTCCGAAAAGACATCCGAGCTCTCCCAGCTCCCAGTCTCGATAGAGAAGCTAAAGAAAGAAGAGGAAACTGGCTTACTAGAAAAGACAAAGCGGATAGCACTGCTTGCATCCGGCGAGGATCCTGGCGGCGAAGAAGAGGAGGATCCCGAGTTCAAGCCTTCGCTCTTTATTGCGAATTTAAAGAACAACAAGTTTCAGGAGATTGCGCAAGCCAATCCCGAAGCAGCTGTCAAAAAATTCATGAGCGATAAGAAGACCGATAGAATCGACGTGCTGGATTGCTCAGCTCAACTAAATCTCCCAGTCGATCAAGTTGAACAAGCATACATCAAATTGCTCTCAGAAAGGAAAAAGAAAGGCAGTGCTTAAGCGCCGGATGTATTCTGCTCTAGCAACTTAAGACAAGTGTGAAAGATCAAAAATTGAGAGAAGTAAAAAATAGAACATGCGGTATTATTTTATCCGCAGCCCGACCATACGTTGGATCCGGAGTGTTTGAAAGTTGAGCGAAAGCGCGGCCAAGGTGCTCGAATCGGCTGCACAGAAATACGCTTCAGAAGCGATCCGATTTGATTCTCAAGGCTCGCGGGCGATGGCGATTCGGAACTACCAGAACGCCATACAGACTTTGGTGCAACTAGCTCAGCTTTATCCCGACTACAAGCTCAACTCTATGTATTTGCAAAGAGCTCAGCTATACCAGGAAAGGGTGAAGGCCCTCCAGTCCGCGCACGGCATAGAACCTCCATCAGAAGATTCTGATTCGGGATTTACGTTCACGCCACCGACTAACAAGTCTCAGGCAAGCGCTCCTCCAGCTCCTAGCCCGGGAGCGAAAACTCCCCAGGTCGTCCAGCAGCTGAAAGCTAGCTACAACGACTTGATCATGAAAGAAAAGCCGAACATAAAGTGGGATGAGGTTGTAGGACTGGAGGACGCAAAAAAGGCACTCAGGGAATCGATCATCTTCCCGGTTCACAGACCGGATCTCTTTCCTCTCGGTTGGCCTAGAGGGCTGCTGATGTACGGTCCCCCTGGGTGCGGCAAGACACTGCTCGCTGCCGCGACTGCATCCGAGATAGATAGCTACTTCATAACTGTCGACGCGGCTTCGATAATGTCCAAATGGCTTGGAGAGGGGGAGCGAAACGTTGCTAAGCTCTTTAATTCGGCAAGGAAACTGCTCGAAAAAGAGGCAAAATCGGTCATTGTATTCATAGACGAACTCGATTCGATCCTTGGATCAAGGACGAGCGAAGTCGGCGGCGAAGTTCGCGTCAGAAATCAGTTTCTAAAAGAAATGGACGGAATTGCCGACAAGGGAAAGAATCTGCACCTGTACGTAATAGGGGCAACAAACAAGCCCTGGTCACTAGACTGGCCATTTCTCCGAAGATTCCAAAAGAGAATCTACGTTCCTCTTCCTGACATCCGCGCGAGGATGCAGATGCTGAAGCAGTACACCACACCTCTCAAAATGGATCCTTCGCTCAAGCTCGAAGACCTTTCAAAAATGACAGACGGTTATTCGGGCTCGGACATGCGCGACATTTGCCAGGCGGTACAGCTTACCGTGGTTGCGGAAGTGTTTGATTCAGCCGGACCGGACGATACGGAGGCTCAACCGAGGCCGATTGGAATAGCGGACTTCAAGGCGGTCCTCCGTGCTCGGAGACCAAGCGTGTCTCCGGAAATGTTGAAAGCATATGCAAATTGGGCGGAGAATTTTAAAGCTCTCTAAGGCTTGAGGCGCTCGGGAGTGCGCGGAAACAAGCTCGCCTCGCGGATATTTTCCATTCCAAGCATCTGCTTCGCGCTACGCTCAATTCCTACGCAGTACCCCCCGTGCGGAGGAACGCCGTAGCGGAAGTTCCTTGTGAACCAGGAAATCTCGCTTTCGTCCATGGCCTTTATTTTGACCTGCTCGATCAGTCTTTCGTATCTGTGCTCGCGCTGCCCGCCCGAGGAAATCTCAACTCCCTTGTAAACCAAATCGACCGATCTAGCCCACTTGGGTTCCTCGTCGACTCGCATAACGTAGAACGGTTTGTCGTCGAACGGGAAGCGGTTAACGAAGTAAAAGTCGTGGTTGTACTTCTTGTTAACGTAATTCTGCAGGATCGTTTCTCGTTCGCGGTTGAGCGATTCGCCGTCTGCAACTTTATTTCCGTACTCTCTCAAAATATCATAGATTTCCGGAAACCTGAGCTCCGGGAACGGCAAGGTTGGTCTTTCCACTTTTGCCCCCAAGAGCTCAAGCTGAGAACCGCATTCCGCTGCCACCTTTCCGAGAGATGCCGCCATCATGGCTTCTTCGACCCTCTCCGTATCAAGCTCGCTTTCGATGAAGCCGAGCTCCACGGCGCACGCCCTGTGTTCCGAGAGGTGGTTCGGAGTATGAGACAGCTCGGCCCTCCAGTTAGGTCCGAGATCGAAAATTTTGTCGAACCCTCCCGCAATTGCGAGCTGGCGATGAAGCTGGGGGTCCTGGCGCAAAAACGCGGGGCTGCCGTAGTAATCTAGCTTGAAGACTTCGGAGCCTCCTTCGCTGACACCTCCAAGAATTGCGGGAGTTGAAACCTGAATGTAACCGTTTGCGCGGAGGAACTCTTCCATCCCCTCGATGATTTTTGCCTCGATCTGGAATATTGCTAGACTCTTTGGATTCCGGAGATCCAGCGGTCGCCAATCAAGTCGCGTGTCAAGCTGCGTTTCGCCCGATCCGGTCAAATCAATCGGCAGGGGAGTTTCCGAGCGCGAGAGGACAACTAGCTCCTTTGCTTGAATCTCCGGACCTACTTTTGCGATTTGCTTTTCCGGCACTGTTCCGGTAACTAGCAAGGCATCCTGCAAATTGATCTTGTCGCTTGCCGAAATCGCCTCTGGCGGGGAATTTTTCTTGTGTACCGTTACCTGGATTAGACCTGTTCTATCTCGCAAGATTATGAATCTCAGATTGGGCAGTTCCTTGACGTTGTCTACCCAACCCGCGACGACGACTTCTTGACCTGTGGCGGATAGAATCTGATTGGCATAGTGGGTCCGAAGCATGTTAGTTCAAAATGTCCAATAGGTTACAGAAAGATGCTATCGACTAATAGCTTTGCGAATTTGGATTGTTACATCCGTTCGAACTCGACCATCAGGTCGATTCCCCTCGATTCCCTAACAATTTTTCCAATTTTGTCTGTATCGTGCGGAAACCTTTCTGTCTTGCGCCCCGGAATTACGACTTTGGTCAGTTTACTTCCGTCAGGTAGCCAAACGGTGTTCACGTTTGTAATTCTCACCGGAAAGAAAAAGTCCTCTAGGGCCTTTCTGTCTGTCGTGTCCGCTTCCGTCAACCATATCTTTGACCCGAGAATTGATTGCAAATCTTTCTGGAATCCTGGGTCTCGCCTGAGTGGAGCTAGAGAGCCCGGTTCCAAAACGAGAATGTAATCGCCGTCAACGTCGAGAGCCCTGATAAAACTGAGCTTCGCAATCTCTGGATTTTTCTCAGCGGCTTTTGTTAGTTTTATGGAAACTTGAACATCTGTATCGGTCAGCTGACCCGATCTGAGCTTTGTCTCGCAAAGCGGACAAAGTACGCCGGTGCGGGCATCAAAGGAACAGATGGGAGTTTTCAAGGAATAAGAAAATACGTGAGAACTCAATAAAAACGTAACGACGTACTATTTCCCTGAAGATCTGATCAAGCTAGGTATCTCCGAAGGCAGGACCGCGACCTTAACTCCCGCCGATTCGAGCGCATCGATTTTGCTCTTAGCCGTGCCCGCTCCCATTGAGATTATGGCGCCTGCGTGGCCCATCCGCTTCCCTGGCGGAGCCTCTCGACCGGCAATGAATGCTACCATGGGTTTCTTCAGGCCGTCGCGCTTGACTTTCTGGGCTAGCCTTTCCTCGGCGTCACCTCCGATTTCGCCGATTGCGACGATGCTCGAAGTTCCGGGATCCTTTTCAAACATGTCAACTATCTCAAGAACATCCCGCCCGATGATCGGGTCGCCCCCAATCCCGACGGCAGTTGACTGACCGAGCCCAGCCTTTGTCAAAACCCAAGCGATTTCGTAGGTCAGAGTTCCGCTACGCGAGACCATTCCAACCTGCCCCTTTGAGAAAATGTGTCCCGGCATAATTCCAACTTTTGATTCGCTAGGTGATATTAGTCCAGGACAGTTTGGTCCAATTATGGTAACTCGTCTTCCGCGCGCGTAGTTAATGAATTTTATAGAATCGTGCACGGGTACGTGCTCCGTTATCTCAACAATGAGGTCGATGCCCGAGTCGATTGCCTCGTAAACCGCGTCAGCTGCAAATTGCGCAGGAACGAAAATAATGCTGGCGTTGATTTCAGGATGAGATGATTTTGCCCTCCTGACGCTGTCGTAGACCGGAACCCTGTCGACCTTTTCCCCTGATTTGCCCGGCGTAACTCCCGCAACGACGTTTGTCCCGTACTTCAGCATTGCAAGCGTATGCGTCTGGCCCTCTCTGCCCGTTATTCCCTGCACTACTAGCTTCGTTTCTTCTCCGACGAGAATTGTCAAAATCCGACTCACTCCTCTATTGCTTTGAAATCCTTACTGTAGCTTCGGCTGCTTCCTCCATTGAATCCAGGTACGCAATGCCGCTTTCAGCGAGAATTCTTCTTCCCTCTTCTTCGTTTGTACCTACCATTCTAACGACGAAAGGCACCTTGTTGCTGGACTCTTTTAGAGCTCGGACTAGTCCGTTTGCGACCTCATCACACTTTGTAATTCCCCCGAGAACGTTTAGGAAAACGGATTTCAGATTCTCTTGTTCGAGACAAATTTTGACAGCTTTGTAAACGTCGTCGGCTTTGGACCCTCCCCCCATGTCAAGAAAGTTAGCCGGACGTCCGCCAAAGTGTGCAACCACATCGAGCGTTGCCATAACCAGTCCAGCGCCGTTGCCAATTATTCCGATGTCGCCGTCAAGCTGCACGTATGCAAGACCAGCTGCGGTGGCCTCCCTCTCAAGGGGCGTGAGCTCTTCGTCAACCTGTTGATATTCGGGATGACGAAAGATTGCATTGTCGTCGACAGTTATCCTAGAATCAAGGGCGACGAGGGATCCCGTCTCCCCGCCGATCGCGAGCGGATTGGATTCCAACAGATCGGCGTCGACTCTTTCAAAAATCGAATACATCTTCTGGCAAATGGAGACGAAATCGGATGCTGTCTTTCCAGCGAGACCAATCTCGACTGCCGCGTCCCTCGCTTCAAAGCCGTGTAAACCCATTACGGGATCAATTTCTCTCCTGAAAATTTTGTCCGGTTTTGATCTGGCAAGCTCTTCCAGATCAATTCCCCCTTCGCCGCTTGCAATGAGCGCGATCTTGCGACGCGCCCGGTCAACTGTAAATCCGAGGTAGAGCTCCTTTTGCGGCTTTACTGCCTCGACGACCAAAACCGAAGTGACTTTGATTCCTTTGATGGTCGCGCCGAGCAAGTTCTTTGAAACTTCGTAAGCTTCGCTGGGATCAGATGCTGGTTTTATGCCTCCAGCTTTTCCTCTGCCCGCGACGAGAATCTGAGACTTTATGACGACTGGTTTTCCGATTCCCGTGGCGACTTTTTTCACTTCTTCCGGGGTTCGACAGAGTTCACCTCTCGGCACGGGAATTCCAGCACTTTGAAAGAGTTCTCTTGCTTGGTACTCGTGGATCTTCAACTTGCAAAATTCGACCGCGACTAGAACGATCTGGAAAAAATCGCAGATTGCCTAATTACAAACCGATCAAATGTATGCTAATAAAAGTTAAATGAGATGACTGCGCGAAGTAAATTATCTAGCATATTTTCGAGCTTTAGGTTGAATTTTAGAGGTAGATGAATTTCTGCGTGCCAATCACCGATGCGGTCAAAAAGCAAATGGCTCAAAAGCGGAGGCTGTTTTTCAAAATATGTCTGCGGTGCGGCAGCAAGAATCCCATAACCGCGACGAGGTGCCGAAAGTGCAAATCTGAGGCGCTTCGACTCAAGAACAGGGCCCTCGGCGTCAAGAAGTAAATCCACGATATCTTCAAAAGAAATAGGACAGTTCGAATTTTCGGGGCGTGTGGTCCAGCTGGTCTAAGACACCGCTCTCACACTTGCCTTCCGAGAGTTGGGATGTCAGTGAAGAGCGGGGATCGAGTGTTCGAATCACTCCACGCCCACCAAATTTCTTAGAGTGACACGGAATGAAAGCTGGTAAGGTATACCGCAGCTTTACTTCAAAGAGCGGGGAGGAGGTGACCCTCCGCGCTGCGAAGTGGGAAGATTTGCAGGCAATGATTGAATTTGCCAATTCCCTCGTGGACGAGAGAACACCAGATCCAGATTTTGGCGTGATCCTCGACAGGCGCCAGGATCTCGAAAGCGAATCCCAGTGGCTCGCGAATCTGCTCGCTGGTATCGAAAGCGATCGCGAACTGAGCGTCGTGGCAGAAGTACGGGGCAAGCTGGTTGGAAACTCCGAAGTTCGTCGCGGAAGTGTCAACGACGAATTTCATCACGGAAAGCTAGGAATCTCTGTTTCAAAGGGATACAGGGAGCAAGGAATAGGTCTTGAGATGATGAAGACTCTCGTGGAAGAGAGTCGTAAAGCAGGTCTCAAAACAATTGAGCTTGAAGTGTTCGCCACAAACCCCCGGGCTGTACACGTGTACGAGAAGGTAGGTTTTCGGCAGGTAGGCAGGATTCCGAAGAAGATTTTCCGTAATAACCGATTCATTGACATTATCCTGATGGCTATGGTTCTTTAACGTCACTAGATCGATTCATTCGTGGAAGATTGTAGCTTTCAATGATCTCGAAGGATATTCCAATCATTCAAATCGTTTTTAATACAATAATTGTAGCTTTCAGCTAGTGAAGCTACAATAGTTGTGCAACTCGCACCAGGTGCGAGAGCGGTAAAAATTTGGACGCCCTTGTGTGGATTGTCACGGATTTGACATATAAATCAAAGGCGCAAGCGACGCTTTTTTGTTGTGACAGTAGAGATTTATATTGAACTAGAAGCTTACCAGCAAAAGTAGAACGCCTAAATTTCGGATCCCAACATCAGAATCCCATTGTAGGTGGTGCGTTCAAACCCAATCTTTTGGAGACCAGCTTTCATTCGCTCGCGGGTATCTTTGGGCGATATTGCAGTTACGTAATAAAAAAAGGGAAGAGGAAAGAATCCTCTTTATGGGTACGGGCCCAAGCTCTTCCACGTGACAGTGAAGGCGCCGCTTGAGATGCTTGACACTGTTGCCTTATCCGGAGAATAAGCTGGAAAGTCAGCTATTGTCAGCGACCACGTGGCGCTGTACCCGCCTATGGCAGTGGTCTTCCCACTGACGGTAGCTGATCCCTTGCTGAATGTCGCCGTTACGAAATCTGCAAGCGGTAGTACTCCAATTGTGCTCGAAGGCGATTCCGTA
>JASHSF010000185.1 GCA_030036955.1 Nitrososphaerales archaeon | reverse complement strand
AAGCTTCAAGTTTGATTGATCTGGAGTTCTGCTTGAACTCGTGCAGATCCAGGCCCAATGTCTGGATTGTTGCGGCTCTGTTCGCTCTTCCCCGCTCCATGGCGGTCCAGAGCTTTTGGGATGCTTCTTTGTCCTTTAGGTCGGATCTGATTTCTTCGATCAGATGTTTTCTTGGATCAACCAAAGTTCAAGCCCATCCAAGAATAATTACGTAAAGTGTCAAGGGGCCGTGTACGCCATAAAGAAGCTTGAGTTCAATGTCCGAGGTTTTGCTAGGGCCGGATATAAAGGAAATTACAGACAAGATTCCAGATCCCATGTGCATGATTTTGCCTACTTTCTCCATAGCTCGGTCTACAGTGGGAAGGATTCCGCTCGCGGGGACGAGCGCTAGGTGATAACCCGGAAGCGATGAAGCGAGTTTTACGATGTCGTCAAAAACGATCTCAACCAAAGCTCCGCTCGACGCTATCGCATATTGGGCCCAGGTAATTCCAGCAGTTGCCTTGTTGCAGGCTTCGACATTGCTTTCCTTTTTAGACAAAGACGGATCTATGATAATTACAGAAGTCTCACTCCCAGACTCCAAATCCGCTTGGATGCGGGAAGCCATGTCTGAAGGAATGCCCGCAATTACAATGCTTCGAGCGCGATTAGCGTTTAGCGCTTCGAGAATAGCTTTCGAAAGTTCGCCCGGGGTTTCAACATAAACCGAATCGCCCTTTAACTGCTTCAGAGCGGAGCGAAACTGATCCACGAGAGCATTCCTATTCGTGGAAGATAAATCGGAAATGGCAGATTCGCCCTGGTCTGAACTCAATTCGACATTTGAACCACTTTGATTTGGGATTTAAACTGTTGACAGCAGGTTTGTCAGGAAAGTTTTCTTAAATGTCCAAAACTGGAAAAGCTAATTATCAGGAAAATCAGCCTTCGCGTTTCTGAATATGCAAATCAGAAGCGTTCAGACTTATTTTCTGAAGATTCCACTCGACCGCACAATAAGAGATTCGCTTTTCGAAGTTTCCTACATCGGTCTTCCCGTCGTAAAGCTGACCACAGACGACGGTCTCGAAGGCTGGGGCTTTAATTGGAATACTGCTGGCGGAGCGGAATTTCCGAAAGAAATGATCGACAGATACATGGCGAAAACTCTGATCGGAAAAGATCCCATGGGGCGCAAGCGAATCGTGCACGAATTATTTTTCATTGAAACCTTTGGCTGGGATTTTAGACTAGGCAGAAACGGCCTTGCAGTTATGGCCGTTTCTATGATCGACATGGCGCTCTGGGATATACTCTGCAAGCGTGCAAACCTCCCGCTCTGGAAAGTGCTCGGTGGATATCATGACCGCGTCGAAGCTTACAACACACACGGGGGATGGCTCTCCTGGACCATAGAGGAGCTCGTCTCAAATTCTAAGAGTCTGGTATTTGAAGAAGGGTACAGCGCGATAAAGCTAAAAGTGGGTAGCCCGAATCCGCTAGATGATTACGAGCGCCTCAAAGCAGTGAGAGCTGCCGTTGGAAACTCCGTAAAGGTGATGATCGATGCCAATACAAAGTGGGACCTCGAAACGGCACTCAGGTGGGGCAGGCGCTTCGACGATTTCAACCCGTTCTGGTTCGAAGAACCGATCAACCCGCTCGACATAAGCGGTCACGCGACTCTCAGATCAAAAATCAGCACGCCGATTGCGATTGGCGAATCGATTCACAATAAATTCACTTTCAGAGATTACGTTTTTCAGAAAGCGGCGGACATACTTCAAGTGGATGCAACCAAGGTCGCGGGAATCACGGAGTGGTTGGAAATTGCAAATTTTGCTGCTGCAAGCAACGTCAATGTTTATCCCCACACTAACATTCAGCAACCCCTGCACGTGCAGCTCGTTGCGTCCAGCACCAACGCTTCAGTAGTTGAACATGTTCCCTGGTTGCTGGACGTGTGGAAGGAGCCGCTCGAACCGAAAAAGGGATTCTTCGAGCTGCCAAAGCAAACCGGGGCCGGTACTGAGATTAGGCAGGAAGCAATTGAAAAGTATGAAGTGAAAAACGCTTGAATTCAGTTCTTGATTTTCTCTTTTGATCGAAGTCCCACTAGAACCGATCGGCTTTCAGTCGCTGACAAGACGTCAGCGAACATTTTGGCCAGAAATTTACTTTTCCTTGTGTTCCGTCTGGTGCTTCTCCATCCATTCGTGCCCGCAGTGTTTGCATTTGTAAACGTACTGAAATTTATCAACTTCAACTGTTACAGGTTCAGTTTCTCCTACTTCAAGGTAAGAGCCGGGCCATCCGCTGAAGTAATCTCTGTCGACCGGCAGATTCTCTTGGATCTCTTCGGTCCCAACCAATTTCTTGTCGACCAGTCTAACTTCAAACCGGCGACCGCAATTAGGACAAGTTCGGAAAAGCGATTTGAATTCAGACATGAGTCGCGTTTTTTTGGCTCTAGTTACTTAAGCATTGCCGCGAAGCGCTGTTGTGGTCCGCTCGGCCATTTTGCTTGGCAAAAGCGATGTATATATCGCTCGGTCGATTGCCTCAACCAATTGGAGTATCTGAAGAACAATTGAAGCTTGCGAGATATTTGTCAAACGGGAAGGTATTCAATGGGGTCGTAATGAAAGGCAGAGTTCACGAGCTTTCGGATGGGACTACTCCTCTACTGAGCTTCCAGTCGATCGACCCTAAGACTTCGGGCGATGGCATTCCCCTAGATCAGGTTCGGCTGCTTAGCCCGGTTGAAGCACCCGAGAAGATCCTGTGTGTTGCCGTTAACTATGGCTTGCACGCCAGCGAACAGGATGTAAAAGCCCCCAAAGAACCGTACTTCTTCACAAAGTTTCGAAACGCCCTAATCGGAAACGGCGATCCGGTGATCATTCCTAAAATCTCAAAGAAGGCAGATTGGGAAGTTGAGCTAGCCGTTATCATCGGGAAGCAGGGAAAGAACATTAGCAGAAAGGATTCGTTTGATTACGTGGCTGGATACGCAATCTCGAATGATGTCAGCTTCCGCGATCTCCAATTTCCCGCAGACTGGAGTGGTTCTAGCCCTTACGGTCAGAATTGGATAAAGGGAAAGGGCCTTGACGCATCTTTCCCTCTGGGACCTTGTATGGTTACGAAGGACGATATTCCAGATCCGGGCAAGCTCGAGTTATCTCTTTCAGTGAACGGCATGGTCAAGCAAAAAGCGAATACAGCAGACATGGTAAATGGAATTGACCGGCTTGTAGAGTACGCTTCGATTGGAATGACGTTGAAACCTGGCGATATCATTTCAACCGGTACTCCAGCGGGAGTTGCCCTATTCACCGGTGAACCCTTCCTGAAGGACGGCGATGTCATGGAGGCTACGATAGAAAATATCGGAACACTGCGCAATCCGGTTGTCGCAGAGGCTTGAGGAGTACTAGCTTGCCTTAACAGTTATAGGCATTGTATCAACTGAGCCGGAGACTGGACTTTTCAAAGCTAATCCCATTGGTGCTTGATCGGGTCTAGAGCTTAAGTGAAGCGTTTCTGTACTCACGTACCCCGTACTCTATTAATAGATATAGGGGAAGAATTTTACATCGCCGGGCGCGTCCCGAATGAAAGGCAACTGATCCAAAAATATTCGAGCACTTCAAATTTTAACGAGACCTGCCTGTATGTTTTGTGCGTGTCAGTTATCAATACGAATTTCAAGAAGGTAGAAATAGAAGCAGGTAAGAATGCTTCAGAATAAAGTGACCTACAAGAAGATAGTCGTGAACAAGAACGGTCCGTACTTGGTCTTTGGAGATATTCCCGTCGACACTCAAATCATAACGCCTAACAAAGAGGGAATGTCTTGGGAATGGAAGCAGGGCAAGTCGTTCAAACCAGAACCCGCAGGCGAATCAGGGGGAGAGCCATACTACCGGCTCTGCAGATGCGGTCAATCGAAGAACAAACCTTTCTGCGATGACACCCACAAGAAGGTCGGATTCGAAGGAAGGGAGACGGCCACCCGCAAGCCATACGACAGACAGGCGGAGGTCACCAGGGGGCCTTCCCTGATTCTCAGCGATGCACAAAACCTCTGCGCGTTCGCCAGATTTTGCGACCCCGGCGGTCAGATATGGAATCTGGTAGAGGAAGAAGGAGATGAAGCGCGGAAGCTCACTATCCGCGAGGCAAACTATTGCCCGTCAGGACGACTCGTAGTGCGTGACAAGAAATCCGGAAAGGTGGTCGAAAACGAGCTTCCGCCATCTATCGGCGTTATCGAAGACTCCGCGTTAGGATGCAGCGGGTCGCTTTGGATTCGCGGAGGCATTCCAATCGAATCTGAAGACGGTAAGCCATACGAGGTGCGAAACAGAGTCACTCTATGTCGCTGCGGCGCCTCGAGCAACATGCCATTCTGTAACGGCAGCCACGCGAGTATAAAATTCAAGGACGGACTATTCGAATTCGGAACAAGAACGACGTAGAAGAATGGAACAGCCGAGGCTGCTCCCACTGCGGAGGTTAGCCAAAGCAGAAATCGGGTTCAGCTAGTTATATTTACGAAAGTCATAGCATACCCTGTTGCTCCGTTCGGGAAATTATCCGTAACCTGGGAAGCTTGGAGAGCCCCGGTTCCATCCGTTGCCCTGGCGTAAACCTGCTGGCTACCGGGTTTAGCGCCGGTCCACTCGAAGGCCCAAAGCGTCCACGTAAGATCTGAAAGGGGCGGCTTCAGCGTCGCCTGCTGCCAAGTCTGACCTCCGTCCAAGCTCACTTCGACTTTGGAAATCCCTCTATCTCCAGCGTACGCCATTCCGCCGAGCATGACAGACCCCCCGTTTTGCGAGAGGCTAACCGGAAGTGCAGGAACCGTTATGAACGAAACTGTCTGAACAGTTCCGACGCTCGACCAACCTCTCGTCTGCCAGTAACCGTAGTATGGAGAGTTCACTACATCGAGCTTGTTTAGAAATTTCGGGCTCATCATGCCGTAGAGCCCAGGGATGACTGCCCGCAGCGGGTAGCCGTGAGCTTGCGGCAGCGCAGTACCGTTCATCTCGTACGCTAGAATGCTGTCAGGCATCATAGCCTTTGAGATGGGAATCGCAACGGAATAGCCGTCAACTGAGTAAAATACGAGGTACTGCGCG
>JASHSF010000184.1 GCA_030036955.1 Nitrososphaerales archaeon | reverse complement strand
AGATTCAAAAGAGAAAACATATTTGCCAGAAGGAATTTCTTGGCTAGCGACCTCCGACAAACCAAAATAAAGAATTCTTGAAAATGTTAGCTCCAAAGTATCTCCTTACCATCGGCTCCGAATCTTTTGATAGTGCGGACTCTGACTGCGTTGAGAGAATTCACATTAGTGTAAGTCTCGACGTTCCTGCGGACTGCTCAACAATAGTTCTTAGGCAGAGCGACCAAGGATACAATTTTGCCCGAGGCGACGAGGTTAAGATTTCGCTTGGCTATGATGAAAACGAGGCAACCAAGGTTTTTACGGGCATCGTCAACTCAATCCATTCGAATGCGTCGAGACTAAAAGTCGGTGTCTTGAGCCCGATGTCTCTGCTTGTAAATTACTATGCGAACAAAATTTACGATAGCCAGAACTGCGGGAAGATCGTCTCCGACCTAATCAACGCGGCAGGTCTTAAGAGCGGCACGATTTCCTCCGGCATTGATCTGCCGACATTCGTCGTGGACGATAATAGTAGCGTCTATGACCATTTGCGAAGGCTGGCCGATAGGTGCGGCTTTGATATCTACATTGACCCCGATGGCAAACTCAATTTTCAAAAATTTGCAAAAGGTAGCGGCGTTACAGCTGAGTACGGAGTGAATGTTATTGCGATTGAAGATGAGACCGTTCAACCGATTGCTAATTCTGTAACAATTCTCGGAGAAAGCCCGTCAAGCACGAAAGGGTCGAACACAGTTCACTGGCTCACAAAGCAAGCTGTAAACGGAAGCTCTGGAAGCGGCACAGGAGTGGTGTTTGCGGATCCAGTAATTCGCGACAAATCGAGCGCCTCAAATGTTGCAAAATCTAGACTTGCGATTCTTCAACGAGGGCCTTACTTTGCGCTCGAAATGATCGGCCAGCCTGATGCAAGTCTCGCAGGTACCGTCGTGGTCAAGGGGATGCCTGATGAAACTCTCAACGGCGACTGTGAAATAAGAAGCATTGAGCACGTTTTTGCACAGACCGACGGCTTTAGATCATTTGTTCATTGTGTGAAGGTATGAGAAGAAATGAGTACAACAACCATAATCGAAACGATAAGAGAAATCGCAGCAGCTGAAGTGAAAAGACTGCACGTGAGCGAGCTCGGGGTCGTGACTTCTGTATTTCCCCATTCAGACTCGAGCGACAGCGACAATTACGAGTGCAACGTTAAGCTGAGAGATAGATCTGTAGAGCTACGCAAGGTTCCGGTTGCGACGCAGCACATCGGTCTAGCAAATATTCCACACGTCGGAGATCTAGTCCTCGTGACTTTTATTGGAGGTGACATCAATGCCCCGATTGTCATCGGGCGATTGTACAACGATGCTGATAGACCTCCTGTAAGCGCGATGGAGCAGATAATTTACAAACCGCCGTACGACGAAAACCAAAATCTTGAACGGTTACACATAGAATTTCCAAGTGGCATGACTCTCATTGCCAGCGATGAGAAAGTCACTATAAACGCCGGGAAGACGCTTCTCGTGATCAACAAAGATGGCGACGTCCAGGTGCAATCTGGAGCAAAGGTAAGCATCGACTCCTCGGGTGATATGACAATCCAGTCTTCGTCAGGGGACCTTTCCATATCTGCAAACAATGTAAAAGTCCAAGGGCAAGCAAGCGTCGACATCAAAGCGGGCACGGGCGCCAACCTCGAATGCTCCGGAGGACCCACGAGCGTCAAAGGAACGATCCTGAACCTCAATTGAAAACGTGAAAAGAAATTGTCTGAAGCTCTCAAGACCGATCTCCTGCTCAACGAGCTCGAATATGGTTACGACCTGACTCCAAGCGAAGAGCTGATAGTTGGAACAAAAAGGAAAACGCTGCAAAGCGGAGACCTTCGCGTAGTAAGCGCTGAAGATAACCTGGGGCAGGCGATAGTCCTTCGGCTAAAGACGCGCAAAGGAGAGCTCGCAGATTTTGGCCATCCGGACTATGGATCGAGACTGTACGAGCTGATCGGAGAACCCAACAACGAAAGGACACGAGCGCTCTTAAGATCGATAATCATTGAATGCTTAGAGCAAGAACCGCGAATCAAACAGGTGCTGGATGTCAAGTTGAGCGTCGCAACTTACAGTCAATCCATTGTCTCCGTAGACATAACCATCATACCGGTGGACAGAAACACACAGCTCAGCTTCAACGTTCCAATTCGAATCGAGGGATGAGAGATTGTCTTCTCGCGCCTTTGTCAAAAAAGATTTCAGGGATATTGCTGAAACTGTCCTTGCACAGCTTTCTGTTGGTCAAATAGATGAGAAGCACACTTTCACTTCCGACAAGATCAGGTACAAGCTGAGCCACGGCCCCGTCAGGAATGTCGTAAGCGTAGAGGGCGAGACCGGTGGGATAGGCTTTGCGTTTCAGAAAGATGTTGATTTTTTTCAAAACGGCGACATGATCGAGTGGAGTGGCAAGACAAGACCTGACGTAAGCAGCGTGTTCACGGTCAGATATTTGTTCGGGGATCCTTCGCCCACGCGGCGCTTGACAGATACGAACGTCGGGAGTGTCACAAGAACTCTCGTCGAATCAATCGCGAGAGAAATGGAATTTTTCTACGAACAGCTTGACGCCGTGTATTCTTCTGCTTTCATCGATTCGGCAACAGGCAATTCGCTTGACCTCGTGGTCGCAGTTTTGGGCGTAACGAGAAAGCCCCCGCAATTTGCGAGTGGCAGGGTCACTTTTGGGCGAGGGACTGATCCACCAGAGGTCCCGGTAGATCCTGAGGTCAGACTCTACGACGGCTCGCCTGAATTCAAACTCAAAGTGAACCTTGTCAAATCAGTAAAGAAGCTAGAAGGAGTTGTTAATGGGAAAAAGTACGTTTTTGCCCCGGGGAAGGATTTCAAACTTGACGAGGGTCGGATCCTCTGGCTCGATGGAAGCAAACCTGATCTCGACTCCCAATTCCGAATCGAGTATAGCGCCTACGAGCAAATTTCCGTCCCAAATGGGATGCTTGTTTCCACCTTTTCGAACGACTCCACGAAAATTAGAACTTACAGGACGACGCAAGAAGGGAGTTTGCAAAAAGTTGAAGGGGGCTGGGAGGTTGAGGTTTCCATCAGGGCAGAGCGCGCGGGGCTCTTCGGCAACACTGCGCCAGGTTCCATAACCACAATGCCGCAACCGCCGGTAGGAATAGAATTTGTAATAAACAGACGGGGCATCGCAGGTGGAGTCGAAGCGGAAAGCGACGGCAACCTGAGAACCAGGGCAAAGAGGACACTGCAATCCATCGGTAAAGCTACGCTTCCATCTCTTGAAGGAGCTCTCCGGGCAGTGGAAGGAGTGAGGTCAGCTATCATCGAAGAAATGCCAGGAGGGGCAGTTGGAATTGTTAGGGCGGTAGTGCAGGGCGGCGAGCTCGCCCAAATTGAAAAAGTTGTTCAGGACACAAGAGCTGCAGGAATAAAAGTAGAATTATCCCGCCCTGAGATGTTATACGCCGACGTCAGCATTACGGCAAGCCTAGATGAAGAAACAGCGCAAGGCAAAATCCGCGAACAAGTCGAAGGAGCAATCCGAAATTACCTGTCGCTTCTTGAGGTCGGTCAGGATATTGTGTACAACCAGCTGATAACCCAAGTAATGGAAGTGCCGGGCGTTCACGATGTCGTCGGCATGGAAATCTCGATTATCGACATTGAGCAAAAAAACGTTCGAACGAGCAGCGGAACCAACATTCGAGTCGAAGCCAATCAGCTCATAGAACCAAGAACGGTTACCGTCGTTTTAGAACCAAGGCAGGCGTGAAGAAAATTGGAGACAACGCAAAGGGTCACCGACCGACTCCCGAGCTTGTACGATACTTGGGATAAAGATAGCCTCTTCATGCAACTTGTAGATTCGCTCTGCCAGCAGCTCAGCGAAGAAGGAAAAGAAATGTATCTGATAATGCGCTCCCACTGGGTCGACACAGCGAAGGGAGCTGAGCTACCAAAGATCGGAGCATTGTACGAAATCGAACGAAACCCGAACGAAAGCGACGCCTCGCTTCGTAAGCGCATCAAGGCCGCGGTGATGGAGTACAAGGGAGGAGGAACGGTTGATTCCATAATTTCTCTCACAAGAGCTTACCTCGGTGCTGATTGGGATGAAATTGAGCTCATTGATAATCCCCTCGGGCCAGTAGAAATCACGCGCGAGTTTGAAAGCGGCGACACCTGGCAGGTGTCAAGTCAAGGCATTGACACCGTCTTGCCGAAAATTGTCATCTTTGTTGAAAGCTCGCTCGCAGGTCCAAAATCCATGCAGGAGGAATCAGCACTCCCACTTTCCGTAACGAACCCAAAACTCACAAACTTAGAGACGAACGAAACGATTGGATTCAACGGGGTCATTAAAGCTGGTCAAACCTTGAGTGCTTTTCTCGGAGGAGCTACTCTCGAGGGGGTCGATGCGACTGATAAGTTGACCTCGCCGGTGATTCCGCAGATCCTTAGAACTCCGTGCAAAATACAGTATAATGAATCCATAACAGAGAAAGTTGGTAGTTTTGATTCAGGGACTTTTGATAGTTCGCTTTTTCGGATACCCGTCGCCAAAGTAAGGGTGACGCTCTCTTGGAACACGCACCTCGCTGCAACTTTTGAGTTAAGAGTAAAGAAAAAGGCCCTGGATCGGAATGCACTTTTACCGAGGGACTTGCAAGAGTTTGTGTCGAGGATAAAAGGAGCAGGCGTGAACGGCATTGTTACGATCGTGGATTGAGGGATTGAAAATTTGAGTCTGGTTGCCTTTAAGCCAATAAAGAAAAATCCGGGCGATGTCATCAAGTCCGAAGACTGGAACAAGATCCAGGAGGAAATAAGAGCGGATCTCGAACGCATCACCGATTACATTGGGAAGCTCAGCGAAACGGCCGTGATAACGAACATGGAAAGTCCAATTGGGCGTTCATACTTGCTGACCGACGTAGTGCCGGGAGAAAAATCAAGCTACGATTCCAGCGTACTTGGGCTCCTAACTAGACAGTGGTTACTTTCCGGGGGAGAAGTAGGGGAAATTTGCAGGTTCGGCTCAATGACTAGCTTCGACGTTTTGAATTACTGGTCGGGGGCAGAAAGCGGCGACAAGAAAGCTCTAAAGATAACGCTCGAATATTCAGACGGAACTTCCAAGGATTTTGATCAGCTTTTCGTACATGATCGCTCGAGACTCAGACCAACTGGAACCGACAATCCTTATGTCGAGTATTTGCTTTCTCCGAATGAGCGAGTCTGGTACAAGTATCAGCTAATAAATCCCGATCCGAGCAAAGAGGTACGATACATTTCGTTCAAGAACGTGTACAAAGGATGCACTCCAAGAATTGGAAACGTTCTGCAATATCGTTTCAAAATAAAGTCGCTTGAATCATTAACTAAGGCGCAGTAAATTCATCTTGCTTTTCGACACAATCGAAGATGCTTTTGAAAATCTCTTGAAAGACTCTGAGATCAAGATTTCAAAAGAAAGCTTGGTAAGGGGGAGCCTTCCGCCGGACGCTTTGACGAGCAAGGATCTTCCTCTCATCGCATTGTACGACACAGATATGTCGTTCGTTGAACATACGGTCGGAAGTAATCTTAGAGAGGAGAGAAATGAAAGCCTCGAAACTTTTTCTGCAGATGGAAATCAAACTACATTCAGGCTTTCATCAAAACCCCTGAAGCCTCTGGTACGAATTGAAAGTCCTGCTGGAGTCACAAGAAGAGAGAAAGTAGACTTTACAGTTGATTACGCGGAAGGAGAGATACGTTTCAACTCGCCACCTGAAAAAGGTAGAAAGGGGGTCATTGCGAGATTTTTTCCTTTGCAGAATGTTACGCTCATCAGCGGAATGCGTGTCGAAGCCAAGTACAACTTTGACTTGTGGGGAGGCACCCGTGAAGAGTGCAACAATCTTGCCGTGGATTTGATCAAAACAGTCTTGCTCGGGCGAGAAAAGCTTTCTACCCAGGGACTCGTTGTAAGACCGGTTTCCGGTTCCATCATAGACGGCGTGAATTCCAAAACCTTCGGCAGAAGGATAAGGTTCAACGTTGAAACTGACTTTTACGCCGAAACCCCGGTTAGCGCGATTGAAAGAATTGAAGTTCAAGAGAAGGCAATTGAGAGTGGGGGAATGCGTTAATTGGGTCAACCTGCAGCAAAGCTTGGGGATGGGATTAATGCGACCGATACCCACATCGTGTTGATTCCCTCCCCGGGAGGACCGATCCCCACACCCATGCCCCTCCCATTTAGTGGAGTAATCAGTAGTGGGCTGAGCGAAAATGTGATGATAAATGGCAAACCAGCTGCAACTGTTGGGAGCACCGCCTTAAATATGCCACCACACTTGCCTCCCGGCGGGCCTTTTCAGATCGAACCCACAAACCAAGCAACAATCATTATTGGAAGTGCAACGGTGATGATAAACGGCAAGCCTGCTGCGAGAAGCGGCGACGCCGCGACGACTTGCAATGACCCTGCACCTCTTCCGATAGGTGTCGTGGAAGCTACTGGGACCGTGCTGATTGGGTAAAAATCAGCTAGGGCCTACCAC
>JASHSF010000183.1 GCA_030036955.1 Nitrososphaerales archaeon | reverse complement strand
AGCGTAGCTCTGAGACGCTTTGACTCCCACCCATGCACGTACCGGATCAGGCACGACTATTCTTGAAATAACAAAAGTGAGGAACACTACTCCAAAAAGGACAGGGATGCTCAGAAGTAACCTCTTCGCTATGAATTTCAGAAGCGAAGATCGAGACCGCAACGAGATACAAGATCGAAGTAGAGGGATGAACGTCTAATATCTCTTTCCGCTTTTTTCGGATTCTTTACGGGCTTTCTCCCATTCGCGGAGATCAAATTTTCTGCGCTTGTGGTCTTGCTTGATCGCGCTATGCTATCTGACTGTTTCTCGAAACATAGTATGAGATTTCTGCAAAGGTTGATTTAGTCGAATTACCTCTCTCCATTATGGGGCTCGAGTCAACCGTGGAAACGGAACGAGATCTAAATCGGTGGATTCACAAGTCCTACGAAAAAAAGAAAAGATTCGATCTAGACACGTATGGTTTCTACGTCACGAGCCAGCGCATTTTCTTAATTAGCTCATCTAAAGCTATTCGGCTGACCATGGTAACCTTGCTCTTTAGCACCGTCGCACTTGCCTCCTTGGGCATAGTCGTTTTGTTTTTCTGCCCATATCGCGACTCCTCGACAGGGAACCTCCCGAACTCGAAAACAATCCCTTCTGCTATCAGCGACAACGCATTCACGATGACCTGGCTGAGCTACGGTCCGTAAAAGAGCCGAACTTCTGAATTCTGAGGAGCACGGCTCCTCGCCCTTTTCTTCTTTCTAAATCTTCGAACTTATGCGCGAATCTTTGGCTGCTGCAGATGCTCGAGCACTATTTCTAGTTCTGCGATTTCGCTCGTAGAAAGCTGAGAAAGCGGCGGTCTGACGAAGGGTTCTATCCCGATTCCGCTTTTGATCATCGATTGCTTCACTACTCCAATCGGATTCTTAGTTCTGCGGCGAAAAGCAAAGTATTCCGTCAGCTTGAGATAGATTTTTCTCGCTTCTGCAAGGTCTCCTTCTTGGACTGCCTCGTACATCTGCTGCATGGGAAGGGGTGCAAAGTTCCCGACGCTGTTGAAAGTGCCATATGAACCTGCGACGAGCCCGTGATAGCAATAAGGCTCGTTGCCGAGAATTACCCGAACATTCCTCTTTTCTTCGCTCATTTGGAGCACTCTTATCCTGTTTGCAAACTCGAGCATGTCGGTTGTAGCATCTTTTATGGCAACCACGCTTTCTACCTCTTCCACGACTTTGGCCAGGTCTGGAGTCGTCAGCTCAAAGCCGAGAAAATCCGGCGCGTTGTACAGTACGATTGGAAGACTTGTGTTCGACGCCACCGTTTTGAAGTGGCGTACTAGCCCATCCAAAGTGTATTTCATGTAAAATGGAGGTGTTACGAGGAGTCCGTCTGCCCCGGCTTCTTCAACGAGCCTTGCGCGCTTTGCAGCTTCAACTGTCGACGTGCTTGAAGCTCCAGCAAGAACCGGGGCCCCGCCATTGGCTTCGTCAACACTAACTGCAACCACTCGCCCTAGCTCTTCGCTAGTTAGCGAGCTCCACTCTCCTATCGAGCCGCAAGGAGTCACCACGTCGATTCCGTTATCGACTAAAAAGCGCACGTTCTTCCGAATCCCTTCTTCGTCTATCGAAAAGTCGCTCTTGAAAGGAGTGACTGATGTAACCATTATTCCCTTCAGAGATTCTGTAAAGGCATTGTGCGGCGTAATTGATCTTCCTCTCTCAATACCTGGGTTCGCTTGCGGGCCTAAGAGTTATCTCTGTGACCATCGATTTCCAGGGCTGCGCTGCGACAAAATTGACTGCTTCTGCTACGTCGTCCGGGTTCAGCATGTCCTGAAGGGACGGGTCTCCCTTCGTTCTTCCAGCACCGAACGCAAAGAACGTGTTGACTCCGCCGGGAGACACGGTTGAGACCTTGATGTTGTGGGGAAGGAGTTCTCGGTCCAGCGACTCCATCAATCCCATTTCTGCAAATTTCGTCCCGCAGTACACTGCTTCGCCCGCATACCCTGCGTGCCCCGAACCAGAAGAGATTGTAATGATTTGTCCGTAGTGGCGTTCAATCATCAACGGAACGACAAACCTCGTGAAGAGGTACGTGCTTTTCACGTTGGAATTGATCATCGCATCGTATTCTTCAACTGTCGTTTCGGCAAAGGGCTTGTACGATCCTATTCCAACGTTGTTAACCAGAATGTCGACCTTGCCGTAAGCGTCCTTTGCCATTTGGACAGTCTTCTTGACGTCCTGCTCTTTCGTAGCGTCTCCGGGGACGACCAGAGTCTTCTTTCGCATCTTTTCTGCTTCGTTGGCAAGCGAGTCGAGGTCTTCCTTGGTTCGTCCCGATACGACCAAGTCCGCTCCCTGCCTCGCCAAACGCAAGGCAACTGCCCTTCCTATTCCCCTACTCGCACCGGTAACAAGCGCGACTTCACCATCAAGAGATCTGAGCATGTAATAAACAGGCTAAAGACTGGTTGAGAAATAAAAAAAGTCATTGCCCCGATATTGAACAAGGACAGTCTCTCCAGAACTAGAAGCCTTTGATCTTTTGCCTTGGCTCGAACTGGAAGGTCTCGAATCTGATTTCTATCTAGAATCTGCAATTTCCGGTTTTAAGGATTTTAAGCAATCAAATGTAGTGAAGATCAGCGTCTAACGCAAAGAGTGACATTCAGGCAAATTGAGCAATAGTAAGAAAATGAGAATTTCCCTCGATCTGGGAGAGAACCACAAAGAACCGAGCGAGTTTCGCGATTGCATCGTCCTTGCGGACAGACTGGGCTTTGACACGGCCTGGCTCGGCGACCATTTTCTACCCTGGTATCACAGCGGAAATCAATCTTCCTACGTATGGTCGGTGATCGGTCCTAGCCTAGAGATAACGAAAAAGATCAAAGTCGGGCCCCTTGTAACCACGCCGATCGGTGGAAGGTACCATCCTGCGATAGTAGCCCAAGCTTGCGCTACGCTCGACAACATGTATCCCGGAAGGCTTGCGGTGAGCATCGGAAGCGGGGAAGCGATGAACGAAGTTCCCTTTCTCGGGGAATGGCCGGGCTGGCAGGAGAGGGCAGAGCGACTCATCGAAGGGACGAGGTTCTTGAGAGAATTTTGGGAAAAGAGTTCCTACTTTGATTTTGAAGGGAAGTACTTCCAGATGAAAAATGTCTTCCTCTACACGAAGCCTAAAACTCGCCTCAGAATATATTTCTCCGCGGTAGGACCAAAAGCGGCAAAAATGGCAGGCGAGTGCGGAGAGGATTTGCTAACTTTGAATTCCCACAATTCAATTGATAGATGCAAAAGCGTAATCTTTCCAGCGTTCGAGAGCGGGGCGAGATCCTCGAAGAGAAATTTTTCTGATTTCAGGAAGGCTGTAAGCTTGAATTTCGAGGTGGGGCCAAGAGACGAAGTGCTGAAGGGGGCGAGAGAGTCTGCGGGAATTATTGCAAAAGGTGCACTTGACGAACCCGATCCCAGAAAAATCCAGGAAATGGGATACAGGAATGTCTCTGACGAGGAGCTTGAAAAGCACATGCAAATCTTCGAAAGCTGGGAAAGGGCCCTTGACTACGTATCAAAGTTTCAAGAATTGGGAGTCGACGAGGTCATGCTTCCTTCGGGACCGGATCCCGGAACAATTAACAAAATGGCGGAGAAGATATTGCCGCATTTCGTTTAATTGCTGCGGAACTCTCTTACCAATTACCTTTCAGACAGTATTCTGACTAACCGTTCAGCGACAATAGCTTCTTCTCCGATCCGCAAACATTGGGGATTTATGTAAACGCGATTCGCAATGGAATAAGCGTAAATGGGAGGATCAGAGGTTCGCAAACTTTCGAGAATTGCAACGGCATTCATCTTCTTTCCGCTGGGATCTACCTCCACTCGCGGAATGGTAGCAGGGCGGGGGTGTTCGATGTCCGGCATGATCCTTTTTACACCGTAACCCGTGGGCGAGACCATGGAAATTATGTAATCCACTTTTCTCGCCCATTCCCGCATGCGTCCTTCATTGTAGTTTTCCCGCTCGTACCTTTTCACTGCCGCGACAACTGCGAGGATGTCTTCCTTGCTCGTCTTCATCGATCTACCAAAGTAGACTCGCGTCTCCGAATTGAACGTCTCATAACTATGCGGCCCGAGCCTCCTACAAGTGTTCACAAGATCTCGTTTGCCGAGAATTAAACCTGTATCATTTGGGGCACCGAGATCTTTTCCGCCGGAAAAGATTACTAGATCAGCTCCTGCTTCAAGAAACTTTTTGAGATTTCGAGCAGGAGGGAGCTCTGCCGCGGCGTCTACAATAACAGGAATATTATTCGCGTGGGAAATTTTGATAACTTGATCCAGCGGGAGAACGCCGTCCTGAGGATCGTAGGCAAAATAAAGCACCGAGCTTATTTCTTCTCCAATAATTACATGCTCCAGATCTCGGGCCGTAGTTTCCTTTTCTCCGCCGATTTCGATAATCTTCGCCCCGGTCGTTTGCACGATGTAATCGTAGAAATTGCGGTGCTGTTTCTGTACGATAACTCCATTCGCGAAACCCTCTGTATTTGGAAGCGCTGCCATTCTCTCCGTACTACCCATTGTCATGCACGCTGCTACTGAAAGTGCCAGACCTGCTCCGCCCCCGCTCGTAACCAACGCGTCTTCGCAGCCGATAATTTGTGAAATGAACCGACCCGCTTTGATTTGGAGGTCTGGCATGTCAAGGTATACTTCTGAGGCTTCCTTCATTGCATCAACAATCTCATCGTCGAGCACTGATCCCCCTAAAACGGTGAGCGTGCCGTGAGCGTTGATTATTGGAATTACGCCTAAATCATTGAGTAGCATTTGCGGTTGTGTTAGCCCATCGCCTATTTCTGAATTACATCTTTCCTGCTTCCTAATTTCCTGCAAATAGAAACCAAAAACTAAGCTTTTCGCTTCCTCCTGATCTGTTCTGCCTAGAGTCTTGTACCTTCTGAAACTTGTTTCCCGCTTTGTTTCTTGTGTAATGGTAATGGTTTAGCGGTGGGAGTAATATACACACATGATTTTACAGCGGGCTGTGGAATGTGAACTCCAATTTACTAGCAAAAAACACCAAACGGAGAGACAATAAGGGAAGGCGAAGACGCACGGATAGTGGAGATGAGAAGCATCGTTCTTTTCGTCGAGTGACTTTTCACGTCGCGTTACAGAACTATTATTAGGAAATGGAGAGCATGTTCTAAAATCATCCGAGATTACCATGAAGACCGTTGGACGGATCGGACTTGCTGTTATCCTGGCAGGTGCCATTTCATTCCTATTCCTAAGCATCTTTCTCGGATTGATAATAGTCGTCGTTGGAATACTGATGTTTGTCTTTGGAAGGCGGTAGATCCGATAGTTGCATACCTCTTGTCCAAAGAGTCTGTCTACTAAGCAGCGTAGATTCCTTCTTCGACAACGAACTTTTTGTGCACGAAATATTGCTCGCGATCAAACATAGGCGTGAACAGACTTGGTTAGGGGCCGAGCGAGTAAAGCAGACGTCTTTGCCCTAAGAAACCCCGACTGGTTCGCATCATCAATTGGATATTTGTTAGGTTCTGTGTCTATTGATGATCCTCTGACTCTTTCGCATCGAAGGCACTTGTGCCGAATTAGATTTACAGCGTTTATTCGGACAAAGATCCTTTCATGTTCTGTCTTAAGCTTGCAGTGTTCGCAATTCAGTTTTACAATCGTTATCGTTGGCAAGCAGAGTCACAAACCAAGATAGTGTGCTATTACACCATCAATCTAAGCTTCAATTGTGGAAGAAAGAATGTCCCAGTGTCTCTGAAGTTCTTTCATCGAATTGTAGACTCGATTGCACTTTGGACATACCACTTCTGTCACCGAAAGCGCATCGGGTTTGTCATCGAAGACTTTTGCTACAACAATTGACGTGCTCAATTTGATTTCGACCTCACTTTGCCTGGTCGCTGCTTACACGACCTACGATTTTGCTCGCGAGCTTAACGCGCAGACGTTTGAGCTTCCGAGCTGCTCGACCGGATGTGCGGCTGAGCTGTTCATCAACTATTGCCCTGTAGTGGTTGTAAATGGCAATCCGGTTTTCTCGTTCGTCTGACATTTCCGACATCATCAAAGTGTTTGGGCATGCCGATTCATAAGAACTAGTTAATACAGAAAATACACGCAAGTGCGAATTACCTCAAGACGTATATTGTAGGATGAAATTCATGGAGAAAATCCAAATTTCCAATACGTATCATTTTTGCGTGTTATTCTTGGACTATACGTTTAGAGCATAAAAATCCCCAAGATTAATTATTCTGAATTCAAATTCCCGCTTTTTGATTTCAGAATCTATTGCTTCAACGTTCTAACCCCAGTACACGTATTTCCTTATAATAGAAATAAGTGCATACGCAATTGAGGATTCCCCGGAGTGGCAGAATAAGATATGCAATATGCGGTTGAAACCCAAACCGAACTAAGAACTCCAGTCGAGAAAATCGATACCCCCGCGCTCGTTGCGAACATTGATCAAGTCGAGCGCAACCTGAGGGACATGCAGGATTTTGCGAACAGCTACGGGAAAAAGCTGCGTCCTCACTCAAAGACTCACAAGAATCCAGTGCTTGCCAAGAAGCAGATTGAATTCGGCGCGGTCGGCGTCTGTACGCAAAAAGTTAGCGAAGCAGAAGTGCTTGTTCAAAATGGAGTGAAGAACGTCCTAATCAGCAACGAGATCATCGGTTTGACTAAACTTAGAAAGTTTGCTGAACTAGCTAGAAAGGCCACCATGGCGCTTTGCGTTGATAGCGTTGAGGGAATAGAGCAGCTGAGGCAGGTGTCGAATGAAAGCGGCCAGGAGCTTTCGTGCCTTATCGACGTCGACGTCGGGATGCACAGGTGCGGGGTTACGCCGCAGGAAGCAGCAAAGCTCGCGAAGCTAGCATCGTCGAGAGGAATTCTCGTTAAGGGGATACATGGTTACGAGGGGCACGTCGGCCACCATCCGGTCAGCGAGTGGGAATCTCTCGTAAAGGAATCAATGCGAATCGCAGCCGACGCAAAGGGAGCCATAGAAAAAGAAGGAATCACAGTTGAAGACGTGGTCGCTGGAGGCACTCCGACCGCGAAGATTACGGGCAAATACGACGTCGTAACGATGATCACTCCCGGCGAGTACATCTACTACGACTACGGACATGTCGAAGCGGGAACGTGCAGGATGGTGGATGTTGCGCTTTCGGTTTACTGCACGGTGATGAGCAAGCCCACAGAAGACAGAGCGGTGATAGACGGCGGGATCAAAACGTTCGATTTTGATCAGCAGGAATTTCCTAGACTTCGGAATCAGGAGATTAAAGCAAAACTAATCAGCTTCTCGGAGGAACACGGGGTGCTTCGCCTAGAAGACGAAAGCGCGAGAAGCCAGATCAGAATTGGCGACAAGCTCGAGTTCGTGCCGTATCACATCTGCACATGCGTTAACATGCACAATTTTGTCCACCTCGAGCGCAACGGAAGAATCGAAGAAATACTGCCCACCCTCGGAAGAGGAATGGTCAGGTAATTCTCCAAGATTAGTGATTTTTGACTAAACACTTTTGACTCGTTGATTTCTATTTTCCTTGAAAAAGAACGAAGCGACATGCAAACCAGCGAACTTTCTAGCAGCGATGTCATTGGGCTGATGCAGGATGTGCTGAAAGCAGCGTCGCCGATTGTTGAATACGCTGATTCCCTTTACACAAATTCTGAATCGCTGAATATATCAAAAGACTCTGCGGAAGAGAAACTCTCCCAACCGTTCTCTACAAAGGGCGTCGTGTTTCGCATGCTGAAGAGTGGAGAGTGGAGGGAAGCTGCATTTGGAGACCTGCGAGATAAGTCCAAGATCTTAACGGAAGTAAAGGACAGAGCGAACTTTGATCCGATTTCGGATCACGCCGTGCAAAATATCTCGCGCGGCAAGCCTTGGAAGATTGATGTTGAAAAAGTGGGTAAAAAAGATCCAAGAAATTTAGAGCCGACGGAGAAGCTCGAGCTCGTAAAGCGCTACTTTGAAGTTGCCAAAAGCCAGGATGCGAGGATCATCAACGTGGACTCGAACTATGCCGAGCGGCGGGAAGAAAGGATCTTCGTGAATTCGGAGGGAAGCGAGCTCCGCGCCCTTGTAACTCGTGTCCACTTTTTTCTTTTGTCGATGGCCAAAGAAAACGACCGCGTGGAGTATGATTATCTTGTAAACGGGATGACGGGAGGCCTCGAAATACTTGACGAAATTTTAGATGATGAAAAAGCGAAGGAAGTATCGAAGAAAGCAATTCAACTGCTCGGCGCTGGCCAGGTGCCCACGGGAACTTTCAACGTCGTCCTTGACCCCCAGATGGCTGGAACATTTGCCCACGAATCCTTCGGACACGGTTGCGAGGCAGATCAGGTCCTCAGAGGAAGATCTTACCTCATCAACTACCTCAACAAGAAACTCGGCCCCGAGGAATTCAATTTGTACGACGATGGCACGATGAGCAGGGGTTATGGATCTCTCGTCTTCGACGACGAAGGAAATCCTCCGCACAAAACGATGATCGTGGAAAAAGGAGTGCTGTGCCGCTTTTTGAACGACAGAATGTCGGCTGAAGAAATGAATGCAGTTCCTACTGGCAATGCGAGGCGCGAAAGCTACAAGCGCACGTGCTACGTCAGGATGACCAACACCTGCGTTGAGTCGGGAGATTATTCGTTCGAGGAATTGCTGAAAGAAACGGGAGACGGAATTTACCTTGAGCGAGCAAACTCGGGGGTAGAAGATCCGATCGGAGGCAACATGCAGCTAAAATCGAAAAGAAGCTGGAGGATCAAAAACGGCGAATTATCCGAACCTTTCTCCACTACCGTCCTGAGCGGTAAAGTCCTTGATTTTGTCGCGAACATCAGAGGCATTTCAGGACAATCTGATTTCCAGACGCAGGCGGGTACTTGCGGAAAGGGGCACGAAGACTACGTTTCAGTCTCTGACGGCGGGTCGTACTTAGCTTCGAGGGCCATTATCGGTCAGGGGTGATCGTTTGGCTCAGGTAGTTTCAAGCGCCGTCCGCGAAGAGGGATCGCTCCAGTGGGACATCTATTCGCAATCAGCGACGGATACGGAAGTCCACATTAGAGAAAATGCTATCGAAAGCATAAGATCACCCATACGCTCGCAAGGCTACGCATTGAGGGTAATCCGAAGCAAGGGCGATGGCGAAGACGGGAAGCCGATCTGTGGGATTGGAATTTCTCCCGGGAATCTGCTTGAGGATCAAAGGGACGTTTCGAGGGCGCTCGCGTTTGCCCTCTCCGCGTCGAAGATGACAAGCGCCCCTGATTATCTCCTGCCTTCTGAGAAAAAAAGCCTGCCTTCTGTGAAAATCTCGGATCCAAAAATAACTTCGGATCAATATTCATCTGCGAGGGATCTCGCTGAAAAGGTCGTCACTCTTCTGGACAGGGAGAAAGACATACGCGCAACTTTTTGCAAGGTCCGCCTAACTGAAATCAAAACCACACTTGAAAACTGCAACGGATTGCGCTCGGACAAGAGCGAGACCTTCGCAGCTTTTGAAGCAGGGCTTTCTCCGAAGACCACCCTTGCAGAATACTGGCCGATGACTCTCACAAGGCGCATCGAAGATCTCGACTTGGAACAAAACATTCCAAAGTGGGCAAGGTTCGCGAGAGATTCTGCTAAAGCGAAGCCACCGAAGACAGAAAAGCGCAGCCTTATCCTCCCGCCGGGAGTACTATCGGAGATCGCCCCTCCGGTGGTTGGCTTTCATGCCTCGTCCAGCGCTCTAAAAAGAGGATTGTCGAAATGGCAAAATACCGGTATCAAAGTGTGGAGTGACAAGGTAAGCATAAGCGACGACGGGCTCCTTGACTATGGACTGGGTACTTCGCCCTTTGACGACGAAGGCACTGCCCAGCAGAGGACCAAGGTAATAACACGGGGAGAGTTTAGCAGTTACATTTCTAACGCGATGTACGCGAGTTTCGTTTCATCCGGCAATACCGGAAACGGGATAAAACCTTACAGATCCGGCGGCGTCCTGTGCTACAGCAGGGACGTGGACCTCGATTCGACAAATATAGTGATGGAAGCAGGCGACTCTAGCTATGAGGAAATGATCAAGGGTACGAGCCGTGGACTCTTGGTGGAGCAATTTTCGTGGATGTTTCCGGATCCGATTACAGGTACCTTCGGGGCAGAGATTAGGCACGCTTACCTGGTTGAAAATGGAGAGATCACAGATCCAATCAAGGGAGGAGTTGTTAATGGTTCGTTCTTTGACAGCGAATCTGGGACTGGAACGGAAAGAGGCGTGTTTAATTCGCTTGACTTGATTTCCAGAGAGAGAGGAAGCGGTAGAGGCTCTCTACTCCCCTACGTCCGCTTTCCCGACATTCGGATCTCCGGTGAATAGATTTATCTCAAGACATTCAGGATTGGTGAGGCGCGATTCGCTAGATTCTTTCTTCCACGCGGATTCAAAGTGTTTGGAGGTGGAAATAGTTTGACATTCACGCACGAAACAGCTAAAATCCTTAATAACTTCGGAAGAATCGGCTATCGTTTAGATTGCTTCCTATTAATAGTAAGTATAGTCTAAGAGCGATATCTAGGGTAGTCATTGTCGGAATTGTAATTATCATAATTATTGTGGCGGGAGTCGGCGTCTATTTTGCGACGCTAAAGACCACCTCAACCACTACAACCCCAACTACAACAAGCTCAAGCGCTACTTCAACCACGAGTAGCTCGACTACAGCAACAACTACTTCCTCCACTACACCGTCAAGCGGAAC
>JASHSF010000182.1 GCA_030036955.1 Nitrososphaerales archaeon | reverse complement strand
CAAATTCACCAGTGAGATGGAATGATTCGGTAGCCTCTCTGACGTGAAGTGCTGTGATATCGGGCGTCGAATAGACTGCTACTGACTCAATTTCTAGTTCTCTAAGCGCCCTAATAACCCTTAGCGCAATTTCGCCTCGGTTGGCGATAAGCACTCTTTCAAATTCCTGCATTGCACGTCAACTTAGCAAACTGTTTGCTCTAAAAAATGAAATCCGCTAAAGCGGAATGTTTCCGTGCTTTCGCGGAGGTCTTTGCTCACTCTTGTTTGCAAGAGCTCGTAGGCCCTTAATTAGCTCCCTTCGTGTCTCTCTCGGAGCTATCACTGCGTCTATGATACCTCTTTCAGCGGCGATAAATGGGTTGACATATCGTTCTTTGTAATCCTCAACAATTCTTCTTCTGGCCGGTTCGTCCGACCCTTCTAGTTCCTTTCTATGAATTATATTTGCAGCGCCTTCTGCACCCATCACAGCAATTTCAGCGCTTGGCCAAGCAAAGTTCAAATCGGCTTTTGAATACTTGCTGCCCATCGCACAGTAAGCTCCGCCGTAAGCTTTGCGAACAATTGTCGTGATTTTTGGAACAGTAGCTTCGCTATACGCATAGAGCAATTTCGAACCGTGTCGTATGATTCCACCGTGTTCCTGGTCAATCCCGGGCATATAACCGGGTACGTCAACGAACGTAATGATGGGGATGTTGAAAGCATCGCAAAATCTCACAAAGCGAGCGGCTTTCTCAGAAGAATTAATGTCCAACGCCCCAGCGAGATATGAGGGCTGATTTGCCACGACTCCCACGGTACTGCCATCCAGCCTGCCGAATCCCACAACAATGTTGGGCGCCCATGCAGAATGGACTTCGAGAAAGTCGTTGCTGTCGAGAATGGTAGAAATTATCGCCTTCGTATCGTACGGCTTGTTAGTATCATCAGGAACAATTGTGTCTAGGGCTAGATCAATTCGATTTGGATCGTCAGAGCTTTCTTGAACTGGTGGAAGCTCTGAATTGCTGGCAGGCAGAAAAGACAATAGTTTTCTTGTTAGAGCAAAAGCCTCTTCTTCCGTTGCTGTCGTAAAGTCAGCAACACCGCTCTCTCTTGCGCTTGCACTTGCTCCGCCAAGATCTTCAAATGTTACGTCTTGTCCGAGGGCGGCTTTCACTACGTCAGGACCGGTGATGAACATGTAACTCGTCTTTTCGGTCATTATGACAAAATCCGTCATTGCAGGGGAGTAAACCGCTCCACCCGCACAGGGTCCGAGAATGATCGAAATCTGGGGAATCACGCCGGAGGACATCGTATTTCTAAAGAATATCTCGCTGTATGCAGCCAGACTCTGGACTCCTTCTTGGATTCTGGCCCCTCCGGAATCGTTTAGCCCGAGAATTGGGACGCCAGCTTTTAGCGCGAGGTCCATCACTTTACAGACTTTTTTTCCGAACATCACGCCCAAGGAGCCACCAGATACCGTAAAATCATGGGCAAACAGAAACACGGTTCTTCCGTCAATTGTGCCGTAGCCGGTGACCACCCCATCCCCGTACAGCTTTTCTGAAAGACCATTAGCGGCCATTTCATTTATTGCGAACTTGTCAATCTCAACAAAGGAGCCCTCATCAACAAGAGCAGTAACTCTTTCTCTAGCTGTCTTTTTGCCTTTCTTGTGCTGCTGATCGATTCTCGCCTGACCACCTCCAAGTTCGGCTCGCCTGTTCATCTCTTCCAGTCGTTTCTTATTGTCAACAACCGGAGAAATCGCGATACTCTGTCCGCTTGGTGGTGGGTCCTCCACAAGGTTCTCAGATTTCGAGGTGCCACTCAAATTTTCTTTGCGCTCCATCAGCAGTTTCTCTATCTTTAAGATCCTCTCTTTGCTGAGCGTATAAATTAAATTGCCCTCCGAAGTTCCTTGACATCCTTGCAACCAGAGGCCGCTGAAAGCGAAGAAAGCAGAAATGACTATCTTCGGAAAAGGATCTCCGAACGCGAGTATAGAATTTTCAAGTCACTGGAACCGCATTGCTTACTTTCGGTAGGATCGACGCAAGACTATCTCTCCGGGGAACTTCAAAGTACTCACGAAGGAGAATTCGTAGTGAGCAGAATCCAAACCCGCGGTAGAGGTAGATTAGGTAGAGCTTGGAATTCTGAGTTTGGCGGACTCTATCTTTCAATAACTCTCATCCCAAAAAAAGTCGACGCTTTAGATCAAATCACAGTGATGCTCGCGAAATCGGTTATCGAGACCTTGGAAGGAGATTTTCAGCTCCAAGGGTGCGCAATCAAATTTCCCAATGATGTTTTGTGCGAGGGGAAAAAAATAGCCGGGGTGCTAGCGGACACAAGTGTCAAGGGAGTGTTGTCTATTGTTTATGCGGGGATCGGGGTTAATCTGAACAACGGAGAAAATTGGGATGCCGAAATGAAAAACTTGGGGACGAGTTACCTGCAAGAAAAGGGAAGAGCGATCTCCGAAGATGAATTTTTGTTGGGACTTATAGGGCGGATTGACGTAGACTATTACAACTTGCTCAATGCATGTTCTTTGCATGGCTCGTCCAAAAATTCTTGACATGCACTTCTGAACCAGAACACGACGGAGAACACCATTTGATCAACACAACCCAGAGAAAGTGTCATTCGGACTAGACACGGGTTCAGCGAACCACAGATGGGATGGTTATACAAGGAAATGAGTCTTGTCGAATAGTAAGTATTTTTACGAGCTTTCTCAAATTGAATGTAAGGCTGTTGAGCTGTCTATTTCGATAATAAGGTGTGCAAAAGCGATTTCAAAGATCAATGTGGGTACATTGAACAAATGAGATTCAAGAATGGAAGAAGATTAACCAATTGTCGAGAGATTCTTACTGGTCTAACAAACTAAAGCAGCTAGAGGAAAGGAAAAGATCTGTCAATGGTGACTTTTCCAAAGAAAAGGTAGAATCAATAAAGAGCCAAGTCCAACTTTGGGAAAGGGAAGTGCTTTCTCCTTTCCTCGCCGATTCACCCGAGAGAAAGGACATTTTCGAAAACGCTTCCGGGATTCCACTAAAGCGAACCTATACTCCTGGGGACGTTGCTGGCAACAAGTACGAAACGGACCTGGGTCTTTCCGGGGAGTACCCGTACACTAGAGGGGTCTACCCAACCATGTACAGGGGCAGGCACTGGACAATGAGGATGTTCTCCGGTTTTGGCAATGCGGAACAAACCAACAAGCGACTGAAGTATCTGCTGAAGGAGGGTGAAACGGGTCTTTCAATTGCTTTCGACATGCCGACGCTTTATGGCTACGATGCAGACAGCGAAAGAGCACACGGCGAAGTCGGAAAATGCGGCGTTTCAATTTCTTCCCTGGGCGATATGGAAGTGCTTTTGAAAGGAATACCTCTTGGGGCTGTAAGCACTTCGATGACGATCAATGCCCCTGCCGCAGTTCTAACCTGCATGTATGCAGCTGTGGGCGAAAAGCAAGGCGTTCCCCCAGGACAGTTGCGCGGAACTGTTCAAACGGACATTTTGAAGGAATACATCGCACAGAAGGAGTGGGCATTCCCTCCGGAAGCTCACTTGAGAATTATTCGGGACATGATGGTCTTTTGCACGAAACGAATGCCCAACTGGAATTATATTTCCATCTCGGGTTACCATATCAGAGAAGCCGGTGCTAATGCAGTGCAGGAACTTGCTTTCACTCTGGCGGACGGATTTTCGTACGTTGAACTCGGGAAAAATGCAGGGCTCGACATAGATTCTTTCGTCCCAAGATTTTCATTCTTTTTCAACTGTGACATGGATTTCTTCGAAGAAATCGCAAAGTTCAGGGCCGCGCGGAGAATCTGGGCTACTGTAATGAAGGAAAAGTATGGGGCAAAAAATCCGAGGAGCTTGCTGCTCAGATTCCACACGCAAACTTCCGGCGTGTCTCTTACTTGGCAGCAGCCCATCAACAACGTAGTCAGAACTACAATTGAAGCGCTTGCAGCCGTGCTCGGAGGCACCCAGTCGCTTCACACCAACTCCTACGATGAGGCGTGGGCTCTCCCCACGGAAGCGGCGGTTACTGTTGCTCTTAGAACCCAGCAGATTATTGCTGAAGAAACGGGTCTGACAGATGTAATTGATCCGCTCGGAGGGTCTTACTACCTCGAGTGGCTTACGAACGAAATGGAGGAACAAGCATTCAGATATTTTGAAAAGATCGAAGAGATTGGTGGGGTGTTGGAGGCAATAAAGCAGGGATATCTCCAGCGAGAAATCGCAAACACTTCTTACGCCAAGAGTCAGCAGATGGAAAACGGCCAGCGCTACGTGGTAGGAGTGAACAAGTATTCCGTCGACGAAGAAGAGCCGATCAAATACCTGAAGGTCCACGCAGCTTTGGAACGGAAAGCTGCGACTAGCCTAAGATCCTTGAGAAAA
>JASHSF010000181.1 GCA_030036955.1 Nitrososphaerales archaeon | reverse complement strand
CAATCTCTTTGAGGATTGTAGCTCCGTCGTTTGTGATTGTTACGTCTCCCAGAGTATCGACGAGCATCTTGTCCATGCCTCTTGGACCGAGGGATGACTTTACTATCTCTGAGATCAGCTTTGCGGCAAAGATGTTGTTTCTTTGCGCATCGCGTCCCTTGTTTTCGCTTGATCCTTCCTTCAGAATTAAAACGGGTGTTCCACCTTGTGTTGTCAATTGACTCATGATATTTCCATATACCCCCTTAGGATACTAACCTTTAGTCAGTAACCGAAAATGATTTAAGATTATCGGCACCTGATCGAGATTAGAGAATCTAAGTTTTTGGTAAAGTGAAAAACTAATTTGAGCCTTAATAACATTGATGTTCTCCTTGACGTATTGGGGAACGATACCCGAAGGAGAATCCTCCAGCTTCTAGCAGATGAGCCTCGTTATTTCATCCAACTGTCGAAGGACTTGGGAGTGAGTCAGCAGGCCGTACTCAAGCACTTGGAGATACTGGAAAGGCACGGCTTCGTCACTTCATACTCCGAACAGAGCAGCATGCCAGCTCCAAAGCGCAAGTACTTCCAGCTGAACATGTCCTGTATGCTAGCTATTGGCATTACGCGCGACGCCGTTGACTTTGTTTTCCAAGACATACCGCACAAGTCCGAGGAAGAAATCGAAGAGAAAGAATTGAAGAACTTGGCCCGGCGCGTGGGCGATTTAGAAAACCTGGAAGACCCGATTGAAACCTTCGAGTCAAGCGACGCCCTCCTGAAGGAAATCAATTCGCGCTTGAAAGAACTCACTGAAGTGGAGATTTTCCTCCTCAGGATGAAGCAAAGGATTACACGCGTAGCACACAAGACAATTCGCGAATCTTTCGACGAGGAATTACACAGGCAGATACTTTACTCCACAATAGGCGAGGAAAAACAGCCCAATGTAGATCAACTTTCTGTAATGCTCGATACTCGGGAAAAAGAAGTCAGTCAAGCGCTAAAGATTCTGAAACAGAAAATGTCAGCGACGAAGAAAGCAGATCAAAAACACGGTCCTATTGTGTCTTAAGATTTTCAAAGGGCAATTGCTTAATATTGGAATCAGATAAGCTCTGGAAGGAAATCCAAGATATGCCAATGGTCAGCTCAGGCGACTGGGAATGCCCCAAGTGTCACAGCCATAACATCGTCTTGGCTAAAGCGTCGAAAAAGTCAGCGAAGATGATGTGCAGTGACTGCGGCTTCAAGGGTTCCGCGGCGAACTTTTAGTATTCTCTGAACACAACGCTTTTATACTTCGGTTACTCACATTTAGATAGTAACCTAAAGGTAATGTGGTGAAAGTAGAACATGTCATTCAGAAGAAAGAAAGGAAGGTGGGATGAAGATGACGACTCTGACGAGCTCGCAAATCCGTTCGACTTTGGTATGAGGTTCGGCTTTGACGACATCGATGAAATGCTCGACAGCATGATGAAGGCTGCGCGTTCGATGATGCGAAATACAGACTCCTCGACTGTGGGTCCTGTGTATTACGGGTATTCTGTAACTGTAGGCCCGGATGGAAAGCCAAACGTCAGGGAATTTGGGAACGCGAAGCCGACGAGGCGCGGTACGTTCGAAGTAGGTTCGAGAGAACCCTTCGTTGACACAGTGGTCGACGAAAAAGAGGGCAAGCTCAAAGTCGTAGCTGAAATGCCCGGAATCGAAAGGGAAGATATCCAACTCCAAGCTCTCGAAGATTCGCTGACAATACACGCCGAACGCGGCGATCGCAAGTACGACGCAACTGTTCCGCTGGACCAGCCGGTTGAGGTCAACTCGGCGAGCGCGACGTACAACAACGGTGTCCTCGAAGTCAAGCTGAAGTTAAAAGGCGTCCAGCAAAAGCCGAAGGGAGTTAACATCAAAATCGACTAGACGAGAATTTTTCTCGTTCCGTCCCTATTTTTTGGACAGTAATGTTCCTGGACCGAAGATCTGAAGGGAAAAGTGAAAATAAAAAATGGTAACTGAAGATAACACAAGAAAAAAATCAAAAGACAATGGAATTGAACTGAGGGTAGCCGAGGCTCAAGCGCGTGACGTGGGCAGGGGTATCGCAAGGATTGATCCCCAGATAATCGCGAAAATGGACTGGACCGCGGGAGACGCGCTCGAAATAGAGGGCAAGCGCAAAACTTTCGCTTTACTCTGGCCCGGAGTCTCGAATGATTCCGGACGTGGGATAATTAGAATTGACGGTTATACCCGCAACAACGCAGGGGTGGGTATAGATGACAAGGTCGTCATTAGAAAATCCGACGCGAAGCAAGCAGAGCAAATAACGCTAGCACCTACTGAACCCCTCAGAATTACAGGCGGTGAGGAATACCTTGCGCAGTTTCTCGACGGCAGGGTTGTCTCAAAAGGTGATACGATTACAATCAACGTAATGAACAGGCGCATCGATCTAGTTGTAACTCGAATAGTCCCGGGCGCTAGTGCTGTAATCGTGGGTCTTGGAACTCAGATCGAAGTAAGCGATCAGGTTGCCAGACCAGGCGTGAAGAATGTGCCAAGAGTGAGCTACGAAGACATCGGAGGACTGCGGAGCGAGGTAGTCAAGGTAAGGGAAATGATCGAGCTTCCAATGAAGCACCCCGAACTTTTCGTGAGGCTCGGCATAGAAGCTCCGAAGGGCGTGCTGCTGCACGGACCGCCAGGAACAGGCAAAACATTGCTCGCAAAAGCAGTCGCGTACGAGACGAACGCAAATTTCATCAGTCTCTCTGGACCTGAAATAATGAGCAAATACTACGGGGAGAGCGAAGAAAGACTGCGCCAGATATTCGACGACGCAGAGAAGAATGCTCCGAGCATAATATTCATCGACGAAATCGATTCGATTGCGCCAAAAAGGGAAGAAGTAACAGGGGAGGTTGAAAAGCGGGTAGTCGCGCAGCTCCTTGCCCTAATGGACGGTATGCAATCTCGCGGCAAGGTTGTAGTAATTGCCGCGACGAATAGACCAAATGCACTTGATCCCGCACTGCGAAGACCCGGGCGGTTCGATCGAGAAATCGAAATCGGCGTACCTGATCAGCAGGGAAGGCTCGAGATTCTGCAAATACACACTAGGGGTATGCCTCTCAGTGATAACGTAGACTTGCGTAAGCTAGCCTCATCCTGCCATGGTTTTGTTGGAGCAGATCTCGAATCGCTAGCCAAGGAAGCTGCCATGAGATCTCTTAGGCGAGTGCTGCCGGAAATTGATCTCGAAAAGGAATCAGTTCCTGCCGAAGTGCTGAACAAGATTATCGTGAAGATGAGCGACTTCCAGGAAGCGCTCACAGAGGTAGAGCCATCGGCAATGAGGGAGGTTTTGGTCGAAGTCCCGAACATACACTGGAGCGACATTGGAGGCCTGAAGGAAATAAAACAGGAGCTCGAGGAATCGGTCGAGTGGCCGATAAAATTCAGAGACGTCTTTGATTACGCTAAGACAAAGCCGCCTAAAGGAATTCTGCTATATGGACCACCAGGGACTGGAAAGACGTTACTTGCGAAGGCAGTTGCAAACGAAAGCGAAGCGAACTTCATCAGCATAAAGGGACCGGAACTGCTTTCTAAATGGGTAGGAGAATCGGAACGCGGAGTTCGCGATATCTTCCACAAGGCAAGACAGGCTGCACCTTGCGTCATATTCATGGACGAGCTTGACTCCATTGTGCCTACTAGGGGTGGCGGAATGGGAGACAATCAGGTGACGGAAAGAGTGATCAGCCAGATACTCACAGAACTCGACGGGCTCGAAGAGCTCCAGGACATTGTCGTCATCGGAGCTACGAACAGACCGGACATGATTGACCCAGCGCTTCTGAGACCAGGAAGGTTCGACAGATTGCTTTACGTGCCAATACCGGATTTGCAGGCGAGGAAGGAAATCCTGAACGTTCACCTGAAAGGGAAACCCTTAGCTGCAAACATCAGCGTAGACGAGCTGGCATCTAAGACAGAGGGATACAGCGGGGCTGACATCCAGTCGGTTGCGGAAATCGCCA